>JAKLEJ010000342.1 GCA_022711695.1 Verrucomicrobiota bacterium
GCGAGCGTGTTCTCGAGGATGGCCGTCATTTCCCGGTCGTCCTGGCCCCAGGACCCCGTGGCCGACATGTGCTCGCTGATGGCCCAACGTTTCGCCCCCTTCTTGTTTGCCGCAATCACGTCGTCCCAGGACAGCGTCGTCCAGACCGGCGGGTGCGGAGCGATCTGGACGATGTCAACGCCCCTGAGCTCGGCCAGGAACACCTCGCGCGTGCCGACGCGCAGGCTGTGCCGGTCGTCGAAGCGCCCGTTGTAGTCCACGGCAAGGTAAACGTCGGGGGCGACTGCTCGGATGGCGTCGCCGTCTTCGGAGACCCATTTGGCCAGACCCCAGGCCCTGAAGTCATTGAAGAGCCGGTTGCCGAGCAGCCTGCTCCGGTCTTCCACGGTCATGGGCCACGCAAGCTGGGCGCGATGCGGGTCCTCCTCCGGGAAGGACTTCTGCCACTGGGTGAACGCCTGGCGCGCGGCGTCGTTGAAATCCAGGAACGCCCGCCGCGGATCCTTGTCGCCCACGCGGCAGGCGCCGGGATACTGAGGCTCGACCGTGGTTTCGACGAACAGCAGCCGGGAACAGCGCTCGGCGCCCAGGCCGCTCAGGAAGTTCCGGATGAACGTCCGGCTCCAGGCGTGATAGGCCGGGTGATACACCGAGGGAATCAGCTTGCCGTCCGAGACGGCGTATTCGCGGTCCCGGGCTTTCTCGCCCAGGGCGTCGATCGCGATCGCCTCGGGATGCTCCTGGAAGAAGCGGGCCGGCGTGCCGCCGCCGCCGATGTTGTAGGTTTCAAAGCTTAACGAGCCGAAGACACCGCGCTGCCAGCAATGGTCCAGAATCCGCCCGATGTTGGCATAGGCCTCCCGCCGGGCCGGATCGATGGCCCCGTCGGCGTCGGCGTCGAACGTGTCCGGATAGATGTTCAGGGAGAAGTTGTTGAAGTTCAGCCGCGACACCATGCCGTCGATCTCGGCGATGACCTGGCCGGCGGTCTTCGGCTCGGCGAAACTCCGAAGGAGCTTGCCCGTCTTGACGAAGACCCACTCGCCATTGCGGTGAAACCGCCCCTCGCGCAAGGCCCAGTCCTCGCCCGGGGCCGCATGGCGGATCGGCGAGCGGGTCGCTGTGGGCTCGCCGGTGGCGGCCGTGGCGTCGGCCAGGCAGAGCAGACAGGAAAGGAAGACCAGGCGGCCAGGAAGAGTTGTTCGTGAGTTCATTTTGCGAGCGTCAGTTTGTCCACCGCGATCTTCTCCACGGCCGCGCGCCTCAACGGCGCCGGATGCAATCCGGCTTCGCCCCACAGGGCCATGGTGCTCTGGCGGTAGGGGCTGTCCGGGCGGTCGCTGTGGCCGATGGGGCAGATGGTCCGGGCCGCGTCCGGATCGTGCAGCGGGACAAATTGCGTGTAGGACTGCGCGGATTGACAGTGGATGGTCTGGCCGTCCAGCACCGTGATGTCCGGCGGAGACAAGTCGCGCGCCGGATCGAGCGACCCGAATCCGTCGAGGCTGTCGAACCAGCCCAGGCGCGCGCTGCCGCGGCTGCTGGCGGCGGGCCGGCTGCCCCGTTCGCCTCCGCCGCGACCGCCCGTGGCGCGCCAGGCGCCAGCAAGAACGTTGTCCACAAACTCCCTTTCGTCCGGGTCAAACGGGGCTTTTGGATTCGCGTCGATGCGCGCCCGGGCGTCCTTGAGGAAGCGGGCCAGGCCCGATTCGCCTCCGCCGTACTTGAGGGCGACGGGGGTGGCCATCATGCGAAAGAAGGTGCTGATCTGCGTCGCCAGGGCCGCGCCCGGACAGGCCAGGTCGCTGCTCGCGCCCGCGGCCAGCCATGGCTCCAGCGCTCTCAGCGCATTTGAGGAGCCTTCGGACAAACCCGCCTGCCCGGTGTCGCGCAGATGCAATCCCAGTCGCACGAGCTCGCGCCGGGCCGGGTTCACGGCGTCGAAATGAACCTGGAGCACATCGTCGGAGCTGAAGCGGTTCGTCCGCGCGAGCAATTCGCTCAGGCGCCAGGAGCGCAGGGTGTCGCCCATCGAGCCCGTGCTGATGCCCAGCGGGATGCGGTAAAAGGCGCCGATGGGCCGATGGTTGGCGCTCCACAGCACGCCCGTCTTGGGATCGACGACGTGCGGCAGCAGGTCTTGCGGCACGAACCCCCGCCAATCGTCGGGGTCGCCCGCGCCGGGCAAGGCCAGGTTCCCGTTGGGCTCCGGCGCCGTCCTGGGTCGCAGCGGGATGGCCCCGAGCGTGGCGAAGCCGATGCGCCCATCGGCGTCGCCGTAGAGGCAATTGACCGTGGGAAAGCGCCAGGCGTCGAAGGCCGCGGCGAACTCCGCGGCGTTCTGCGCCCGCAGCATTGCGAAGGCGGCCTGGTGGGTGTCGCGATCGGTCTCGCAGAGCGGCGTCCGCTTGAGCGCCACCTCCGGGTCGCCCGCCTGGCGGAAACAGAACTCGGAAACCACGGGCCCCAGGTGCGTTTCCCGCACCGTCAGTTGCTCGTCCGCGCCCCCTTTCACGCGGATGCGCTCGGCGCGTCGGGTCATCTTCCGCCATTGGCCGTTCCAGCGGTATTCGTTGGGGCGCGCCGGGTCGGTTTCCAGCCGGAACAGGTCGGCCTGGTCGGCGCCCAGCGCCGTCAACCCCCACGCCACCCGGCGGTTGAAGCCGATCAGCAGCGCGGGACTGCCCGGGACCCCCACGCCGCGCGCATCGATCGTGCGGCCGCAGACATGGAATTCCATCCAGAGTGACGGATTGCGCACCGGGGTTTGCGGGTCGCTCACGAGCACGGCCGCGCCCGTGGTGGTGCGCGAGCCGCCTGCCACCCAGGCGTGGCTGAACTTCGGCCCCTCGCCGCCGCCTGGGCTGGCGCCCGAATCGAGCGCGGAAGCGAACGCCTCGGTGCGCCTCAGCCATTCGTCGCGGACGTCGCCGCGTTGCACCACGGCGGCAGAGTCATCGAACCACAGGCGGCCAGGTTTGGGCGGCTGAGGCTGGCCCGGTTGGGGGTGCTCGCGGTTGCGCCAGGCCAGCAAGTCGCGCGTGCCGTCCGTAGCAAAGAATTGCGCCACGTGCCACCAACTCAACAGGCAATCGGCAGGCGTCCAGGGTTCCGGGTTGACGCCGAGCTGTTTGAAGAGCGGATGCAGCGAGCCATCGTTTTGCTGCGCGGCAAAGCTGTCGTTGACGCCCGCGCAATAGGCCTCCAGCAGTTCCCGGGTGGAAGCATCCAGGCGGGGCGCCGTTCGCACCGCCGCCCTGGCCCACCCGAACGCGCGCATCTTCCGGTCGTGCGCGAGCGCCGTCTCGTTGCGGTTGCCCCGCGGGCGGTCGCCGATCGTTTCGGCCAGGCGCCCCTGGATGATGCGCAGGCTGTAGGTCATCTGGAAGCCGCGCTCCTGGGCGGCGGCGTAACCCAGCCCGTACATCGCGCCCGTGTCGGTCTCGGAGAAGACATGCGGGATGCCCCAGGTGTCGCGCCACAGTTCGATCCTCCCATCGGCGGGGCGGGGCGCCGCGGCAGCGGAGCAGACTGCAAGAATCAGCGCGGCGGGAGCAAGACAGTGAATTCGAATGAGCGAGTTCATGACGGGAGCGCGGGCATCACAGTGCTATTTCTCGAGTGGCGGCTGCCCCGCCGCCAGATCGAAGGCAAAGAGCCGGGCGTTCTTGAGAATGAACTCCAGCCGCACGGGCTTGCCTCGGAGCGCCGAGAGCGGCTGCGTCCAGCGCACAGGCGCGGCCAGGACATCGCCCTGAATCGCCTGGCAGTCGGCCTTCGAGAAGCCGGGAACAGGGGCGCCATTCGGGGCGAGCGCCTGGACTTTCACTTCTCCGGCCGCGGCGTCCGCATTCAAGGTCATCGCGGCGGCGTCGAGGACCAGCAGCGGGGTGACGAAACTGCCGCCCGGGGGCCCGGCTTCGCGCGCGACGTAGCGATCTCGTTTCATCTTCACCAACCCGATCTGCCGCTCTTCGAAGCGGTTGACTTTGTGGCCTCGGCGATAGCCGGCATAGTAAAGATAGACCTCCGGGTCAACCGGGACCTGTTCGTCGATCCAGGCGTGGGCATGATCCCAAGAGCCTCGCTGGGGAGACCGGTCCAGGAACGGTTCACGGTCGCGCACCCAATGCTCGCCGTCGCGGCTCCAGGCCAGCGTGGTGTAGCCTACGCCGTAGGCGTCGGGGGGATCGGGCGGCGAATCGGCAGTCAGGTCGTCGCGCAGGACTTTGACCATGCCGATGAGGAGGTCGCCGCGCCTGAGGAAACCGTCCATGGCATAGAATTGCGTCTGGCCAGGGTCGAGCCGGTCGTCGGGCGTCAGCACGCGCCACGGCTCGGTCCAGCGCAACAGGTCCGCGCTGGCGCTCTGCTGGGTGACGCGTCGCAGGCCCGACCAGGACGGCCCGGTGACGTAGCAGGAGATCGTGGCAAGGTAGCGTTTGCGCA
>JAKLEJ010000343.1 GCA_022711695.1 Verrucomicrobiota bacterium
GGAGGTGGCGTGGTTGTCAAGTCTGCCAAGACCCAGTGCTGCTACCTTGCGGACAATGGGACTTTGGGCTCGCAGGTTGCTGCTGAGTGTTGGCAACACGCTCTCTGGAGGAAAGGGGACCCTGCCCAAACCCCGGAGCGCCAGGCTGACCGCCATCTCATCCGGGTCGCTACTCGCACGCTTGAGCAGCAATGGCAAAGCAGGCCATGCGTTGGTTCCCATGCTGGAAATCGCACTGAGTGCGACACGCCGCGTGTATGCTTGATGGTTTGTTGCGCCTGCCATCAACGCGGGAAGGCCGGAGTGACCCAGAGCTGCCAAGCCAAAAGCAGCACCATTGACTTCTCGCGCCTTGGTTTCGTCGATTGGCAAGAGGACAGGTTGGATCAACAAGCGGGTCAGCTCCGGGAGGGCTTGCTCGGCCTCTTTGCCAAGTGTCCTGAGAGCGGTGATGGCCCCATCATACCTCCAGAGGGTGATCTGTGGAGCCGGCAAGAAACCTTGGGGGATTGCGCCTTCTGGCAGTTGCCGGGCAAGGGCAGTAATGGCTGCTTCGCAGGGCGAGGGCTTCATCTGGAGCCAACGAACAATGTATGGCACGGCTTTTGTGCCAATGTGGCCAACGGCGGCGACTGCGTCGGATCGAAGATTCGTGGAGTTTGGCGCGGAGCCGAGGGCCTGAATCCAGACGCTCAGTGGCTGGCCTTGGTAGGACGGCTTGCGGTCGTGAGTGAGAGCGAAGATCAGCGCGGCGAGGATCCCGAGGGCCAGGATTCCGAAGATGACGCGGCGCTTTGGCATGAGGGGAGGGTAACCGCGAAATGCGGGAAATATACGGAAAAAGTGCCGACCGCCGAGCAACAGGGATGAACTTGCCGATCCCAACGCCGACGATGGCGAGGCTGAACTCGCTCCTTTTCGGAGGTCAGCGGTCAGCCAGCAGCGCGGAGCGGGGAGCATGGATCGAGAATCGGGGAAGAAGCAGACTGAAGCCTGCACTCCGAACGGGGGGGAGCCGGTTTGGCCGGGGCGGTCAGGCATGATCTCCGCCCGTATCAAGCTGCGGCTTCGGATGCCATTTTCAAGGAACGGCAGGAGAATGATCCCCCATTGGTGGTGATGCCGATGGGCGGCGGCAAAGCCGCCAGGAAGGCGGCAATGGACCCTTAGCGGATGGCGTCAGCCCCCCACTGGCCCTCCTCACCCAGCATCAGGATAGGGGTAGGGGTGGCGTTAACCCGCCATCCCTACCCCTATCCCAATCGCATGACCGCTGAACAACTGAAGAAGACAGGATGGATCGAACGGAACGGGGAATGGCGAACGGCGAAGGCGGGTTCGCAGATGACATAGATGGCCGCAGACCGGCTCCTCTGGATCCGCATCGCACGCGTTCGCATTCGGCTGCGCATTCGAGAACGTCTGAGGTTGACCAGACGGGGTGACGCCAGCGCCGGTTCTGGGGATACTGGCCAGAGGAGCTGGGGCGTTGCTCTTTTCCAAGCTGGCTTAACATGCCCAAGCAGTCGATCGGATTTGCTGGCCCGGCCCGAGGGCGCCTCTGGGGGTCTGGTCGTGAAAGAGGTTGTCACCCCGTATGGCAAGGGCGCGCGCGGAGAGAGGACACGAGTGGAGCGGATCAAGGGGATCAATGAGGCGCAGCGATCGGGAGAACGCGTGCGGCGGCTGGAGAGCGCGTTGGCCGATGCGAACACGGATCTGGCCCCGGGGCGAGCCTGCGCCGAGCCGGGCTGTGAACGGGCTGGCTTGGACGCAGCAGCGGTCAAAAGCACAGCGGCTGGTTTGCCGCCGGCCGCCTACTCGCCCCAGACGGCGGGCGTCTTGAAGTCGGAGGCCCGCGGGGCGTTTCGGGGCGGGAGCGCCTGGCGGGCATACGCCTCATAGCGTGCGCGCAGGTCCTGGACCTTGTCGGGATGGCGGTCGGCCAGGTTGTTGGTTTCGCCGGGGTCTTGCGCAAGGTTGAACAACTGGACGGCTGGGCGGGCCCGTTGGCCCTTGGGCTTTGCGGCTTTCCTGGCGGGGGCTTCGTCGTCGATTTCGCCCGTTCCCTGGGCGCCATTGAGGATCAACTTCCAGTCGCCCGCTCGAAGGGCGCCGCTGACGGGGGTGGTGTTGTGGAGGATCTCGCGGTGTGGCGTGGATTGCCCGGCGGTCAACACGGGCCAGATATCCTGGCCGTCCAGAGGGGCGGCCTGGGCGGTCGGGGCCCCGGCCAGCTTGAGCAGGGTGGGATACCAGTCGGCGATGTGCAGCGGTTCCGAGATGACGAGGCCCGGCTGGATCCGGCCGGCCCACGAGGCAAAGGCGCAGACCCGCACGCCCCCTTCGTAGAGGGTCCCTTTGCCGGCGCGCAACGGGCCGTTGTCGGTGACGCGCCCGGGAGCGGGGCCGCCGTTGTCGCTCGAGAAAAGGAAGAGGGTGTTGGTGCGCTGCCCCCGATCCTCGACCGCCGCCACGATCTGGCCGATGGCTTCGTCCGTGGCCGCCAGCATGCCGGCGTAGGTGCGGCGCGGTTCCTTGAGCGCCGCGTAAGGCGCCTTGTATTTCTCGGGGACCTGGTGAGGCGCATGGACGGCGTTGAAGGCGACGTAGAGAAAGAAAGGCTTGCCGGCGGGCTGTTCGCGGATGACGCGGACGGCCTCGGCCGCCACCAGGTGAGTGCTGTAGCCTTCATCGCGGCAAACCCGGTCATTCCGGTGCCAGTCGAATCCGCCGTCGCGGACGTGGGTGAAATAATCCAGGGCCCCGTTGTAATGGCCGTACTGGGAGTCGAAGCCCCGGCGGGTGGGCAGATAGGCGGGGTCGAAGTGGCCGAGGTGCCATTTGCCGGCCAGGGCGGTGAAGTAGCCGGCTTCCTTGAGCGCCTGGGGCAGGGTGCGTTCGGTCAGCGGCAGGCCGTAGCGCGCCCAGGGTCGGACCACGCCCACCTGCAAGCCGTGGCGCATCGGGTATCGGCCGGTGAGCAGGGCCGCGCGGGTGGGCGAGCACACCGGCTGCGCGTAGAACTGCGCGAGCCGCGCGCCCGAGGCGGCCAGCTTGTCGATCTGCGGCGTCTCGATTTCCCGGCCGCCGTTGAATCCGCAATCGGCATAGCCGAGGTCATCGATCAGGAAATAGACGATGTTGGGCCGGGGAGCGGCGCCGGCAGCGGCCTTGCCCGCGCCCGGCTGGGGCGAGGCCTGAAAAGCCCTGTAATACTCTTCACGGTATTCATGGCCGGCTTTGACGCTGGAGATGGCGCGGCTCCAATCCAGCTCGGGGCGGGCGCCCGGCCGGGGCCGCGGGAGGGGCTTGCCGGTCAGTTGCGCGGCCAGGGCCTTGAACTCGCGGCCCCAGGCTTTCGTCCGGCCATCGGCGGTCAACAAGCCGGTGAGCTGGCTGACATCGCGGGCTTCCGGCTGATCGTAGAAGCCCCAATTCAGCCAGCCGCAGGCCAGCCCGGCGGTGGTCTCGACGAGTCTGCGGTTCCATTGGGCCTGCTGCTCCTCGGTGGCGGCAGGATGCCGGCCGTTGTCGATGGAGAGCTTGCCGCCGCCGTACCAGCCGAACTCGGCCACCACTGTTGGCTTGCGCGCGGCCGCCACCGCGCCCACCACGCTTTCGAGATACGCCAGGTTGCGCGCTTCGTCCTCGGCGCTGGCATAGGCATAGAAACCCTTGTTCAGCGGATAGAAATGGATCTCCATGAAATCGAGAAACGCCGCCTGCCGGGAAGGCCGGAACGCCGAGTAATGCTGCACTCCCGGCAGGAGGCTGGGCACGGACCATTGGATGAGCCCGACGGTGACGAGCGCCCGCGGGTCGGCGGCCTTGATGGCGGCGGCCTGGCGGCTCGTCCAGGTGTCGGCCACGCTTTCCCGGAAGTCCTGGTAATCGAGCAGCAGCCGGTTGGTCAGCGCATCCGCGGCAGGCGGCGCCGGGATGCGGCCCCAGGCGAGGGCGGAAGCGTTGCTGCCCCAGGCTGCGGCGGCCTGGGTCGCGTTCGAGTATCTCCGGCCCAGCCAGTCGTTCCATTTCCGTTCCATGGCCGGGCCGCCCCAGGGGACGTGCGGTTCATTGCGCAGGTCGTAGGCGAAGAGCGCCGCTCGCCCGCGATACCGGGCCGCAAACTCTCTCCAAAAGGCCTCCAGGCCCGCCAGGCGCCGCTCGCTGACGATATCCTCCTCGCCGCGCATCCAGGCGGGCGTTCCTTCCCAATGGTCCGGGCCTGTCGGGTGCAGGTAAAGGCCGGCCTCCTCCGCCAGGGCCAGCATCCGGTCGAACTTGAGCAGACCTTCCTCGGAGACCTTGTCCGGCTCCTGGCAAAACGAGCCGTAGGTGACAAACACGCGCACGCAGTTGGCCCCCAGTTCGCGCAGCCGCGCGAAGTCCGCGCGGGTGGCCTCGGGGTCGAGTTTTTTCCAGA
>JAKLEJ010000344.1 GCA_022711695.1 Verrucomicrobiota bacterium
TCGTTGGCCAGGGGTCGGCGTCCGATCACGGCGATGAGGCCGATGGGCTGTCCCCGGGAATTCCACAGCGTGGCGCCCAGGTAGCTTTCCGCCCCCAACTCCTGCAGCACCACATCCTTGGGGAACCGCCGGCACACGTCCCGCGCAAACACACAGACCGTCTGCCCCACCACGCTGCCGCAGGGCGTGTCTTTGAGCGTGTAGGAGACGTTGTCCTCGAACCGCCCATCGTGATACACCGCCAGGGTCCGGGCGGCCAGCAGGCCCTCCTCTAGCCGGTCAATGCAGACGTACTCCATGCCCAGGCTCCGGGCCAGGTGTCCCGCAAGCGCCTGGAAGAAATCCTCTTCCGGCTTGAGCCCGGCCCGCACCAGGAACCGCAGCGTCTCTTCCATCCGCTTGCGCTCGGTGATGTCCTGTTTGATGGCGACGTAGTGGGTAATCTTCCCGTCGGCATCCGGGACGGGGGTGATGGTCATTTCCTCCGTGTAAAGGCTGCCATCTTTGCGCCGATTCACCACCTCGCCGCGCCAGACCCGGCCGTCCAGCACCGTCTTCCACATGTCCCGATAAAACTCCGGCGGATGCTCGCCCGACTTGAGCACGCGAGGGTTCCGGCCGATGACTTCGTCGGCGGAATAGCCCGTGAGCCGGCTGAATGCGTCGTTGACCCACTGGACCGCGCCGGCGCCGTCGGTGATGGCCACGGCGTTGGCGGCGGCCTGCAAGGCGGCGGCCTGAAGCCGCGTTTGCTCCTCGATCCGCTTGCGCTCGCTGACATCCTGGAAAAAGACGCTCAGGCCCTCCCGGGACGGATAGGCGCGAACCTCGAACCAGGCGTTGAGCGGCGGGTAGAACGCCTCGAAACAAGTGGTGACCCGCTCCGTCAAAGTGCGTTCGTAGGCCCGCTGAAAGGCGGTGCCCACCGCTTCGGGAAAGCTCTCCCAGAGGCTCTGGCCCAACAGCTCGGCGCGGGGCTTGCCGACGAGCCGAGCGCCGCGCCCGTTGATGTAAGTCACCCGGCATTCGGAATCCAGGCTGAAGAAGCCGTCGGTGATGCTCTGCAGGATGTCCTCGGCGCGCTCGTGCGCGGCCTGGATCGCCTCCTCCGCCCGGCGCTTCTGGGTGACGTCGTGAAACACCAGGACCGCTCCCAGCACGGTCCCGCTCGAGTCCAGGATCGGCGCCGCGCTGTCGTCGATGGGAATCTCGCGGCCGTCGCGGGCGATCAGCGCGGTGTGGTTGGCCAGTTCCATGGGCCGCCGCGTCCGCAGCACTTGGGCCACCGGATCGGCCTGGGGCTGCCGGGTGTGTTCGTTGACCAGCCGAAGGACGCCCTGGATGGGCTGGCCCAGGCATTCCGACGCCCGCCAGCCCGTCAGCTCTTCCGCCACGGGATTGAGAAAGGTGACCCGACCTTCCGTGTCGCAGGCAATCACGGCGTCGCCGATGCTGCTGATGGTGACCCGGAGCCATTCGCGCTGCTGGCGCACTTGTTGCTCGGCCTGGTGCTTGTGGGAGGCCATCTCGATGGCGATCTTCAGCTCGCGTTCCTCAAATGGCTTGATGACGTAGCCAAAAGGCTCGGCCAGCTTGGCGCGCTCCAGCGTGCGCGAGTCCGAGTGCGCCGTCAGGAACACCACCGGCAAATCGCACTCGCGCCGAATGATCTCCGCGGCGGTCACGCCGTCCATGGCCCCCGCCAGGCGGATGTCCATCAGCGCCAGCGAGGGCCGGTGTTGCCGGGCCAGTTCGATGGCCTCCTCGCCGCGATCGACAGGGCCAAGCACCGTGTAACCCAGTCGCTCGAGCTTGCCGGCCAGGTCCATTGCGACGATGGCTTCGTCTTCGACGATCAGGATGGTGGACGCGCTCATGACGGTTCTGGTTGTCGCTGCAATGAAAGAAGGGGCAAAACGGGCGGGAAGTCGCCCCGTCTTTTGGCAAAAGCTGGGCGTGGATTGCGCCCCCACCTGCAAAATCGACCGGCGGTTCGCTCACCGACGCTTGACCCGCAAGGCCCAAGCCGCACCGGGTTTCGCAAATGGGCGGCGCTGGATTTCATTTCGGCCCGGGGATGGGAAAGGTCAGGCGAAAATCCGCGCCCGGCCCGGGTCCGACCTCGATCGAACCGCGGATCTGGCGGGCCAGGATTTGCACCAGCTTCAGCCCGAGGGAGCGGGACTGCCGCCAATCGGCGCCGGGCGACAGCCCTCGCCCGTTGTCGCTCACCCGCAAGAGGACCTGGCCTGCCGCCGCATCGCACGACAAGCCCACGGTGACTTCGCCCTGGGCCTGGCCGGGAAACGCATGTTTGAGGGCATTGCTGGCCAGCTCGTTGAGAATCAGCCCGCAGGGCACGGCCAGGTCCGCCGGCAGGATCACCGGCTCGGTGGCCAGGGTCAGCCGCACCCGGCCGGCGACGGCGCCGTGCGCCCGCCAGAGATAGTCCAGCAAGCCGCCCAGGTACTCGGCAAAGTCCAGCCGGGCGGTGCTCTCGGACTGGTAGAGCTTCTCGTGCACCAGCGCCATGGTGCGCACCCGGTCGCGCACGTCGGCCAGCACCGCCCGCAACGCCGGTTGGTCGAGCGCGTCCGCCTGCAGGTTGATCAGGCTCGAGATCACCTGGAGGTTGTTCTTTACGCGATGATGAACCTCCTGCAGCAGCGCCTCCTTCTCCCGAAGCGAGGCCCGCAGGTCTTCCTCGGCCCGCTTCAGCCGGCTGATGTCGAGGTTGATCCCCGCCCAGCACATCACCCGGTCCTGGGCATCTTTCACCGGCACCCCCCGCGCCAGGATGGGATGCCACTGGCCGTCCTTTCCCTTGAACCGGTGCTGGATGTCCCACAGCCCGCCCGTTCGGACGCATTCCTTCCACGCCGCGAGGGTGCGCTCGGCGTCCTCGGGATGCAACACCGCGCCCCAGCCGAAGTCCGAGCACTGTTTCTGCGTGAGGCCCACCAGCCTCAGAAAGCTCTCGCTGGCATAGGCGTTGCGGCCATCGGGCTCGCAGATCCAGATGCCGTAGTCGATGCTCTCCCCGATGGCTCGATACAGCCGTTCGCTCCGCTCCAGCGCCGTCCGCGCCTTCACCAGGTCATCGATGTTCAAGGCGGTTCCAAACCAGCGGTCAATCTCGCCCGCCGCGTTGCGGATGGGCCGGCCGCGCACTTTGAACCACTCGTAGGCGCCGTCGTGCCGTCGCACCCGGTATTCGAGGTCGTAGGGCGCCCGGCCTTCCACCGCATTGCGCCAGGCGGCGTAGGCCCGGGGGCGATCCTCCGGATGCAGCAGCGAGCTCCAGCCGTCGCCCAGGTGCTCGCTCATGGGAACGCCGGTAAACTCGACCCATTGCTGGCTCTGGAAATCGCAGAAGCCGTCCGGCCGCGTGGTAAAAACCATGCCGGGAATGGACTCGATGGTCTGGCGGTAAAACGACTCGCTCTCGCGCAACGCCGCCTCGGTTTCCTTGCGGTGGGTGATATCGATGCAGATGCCGGACATTCGCAGCGGCTTGCCGCCAGCATCGTAGTTGGCGTGGCCCAGGGCGTTGATCCAGCGGACCCGGCCCGAGGGCAACAGGATGCGATACTCGTTGTCCAGGGCGGTTCGGCTTTCAATGGCGGCCTTGATCCGCTTTTCGGCGGACAGGCGGTCGTCCGGGTGGAGAAGCCTCGCCCAAACATCGAGGCTGGTCCGGTCCGAATCGGGATCCAGTCCAAATAGCCGGTACAGTTCCCCGGACCAGTTCAACTTGCCAGTGGACAGGTTCCAGTCCCACATCCCGGCGCCGGCTGAGACCTGTGCGAGCTTCAGGCGCGCTTCGCTCTCACGCAGGGCCTCTTCGGCCCGCCGACGCTCCGTGACGTCCCGCGTCAGGCCGCGCAGTCGAGTCATCCGGCCCGAGTCATCGAAGTCGGCGCGTCCCGTCTCCTCGAGCACGACTTCCTTGCCATCGCCCGGGCGCGCGTAGCGGTAGGTGGCGATGTAGGTCGGCCGTTGGGCGGTCAGATGCGAGACCAGTCGCACAAAGCTCTCCCGGTCCTCCGGGTGGACCGCGGCGAAATAGCCCTGGCCTGTGTCCCGGGTGGCGTCGGACTCCCAGCCCAGGATCGACGCGCAGTTCGGAGACCGCAGCACCGCATCGCTGGCCGGGTCCCACTCGAAGGTGAAGACCTGCCCGGCCTCGAGGGCCTGGCGGAGCCCGGCCTCGCTCTGCCGCAGCCGCTCTTCGGTTTCCCTGCGCTCGGCCGCCTCCTGCCGCAATTCCCGGCTGGCTTGCTCGGCCCGCTGGCGGGCGGTCACGGACTCGTCCATCAGTTTGACCGCGGCCCCCCGGGCTTCGAGCAAACTCACGTTGGCCTCCTGGAGCTCGGTGTTGAGCCGCTTCAGCTTTTCCGCGCTCTCGCGAAGG
>JAKLEJ010000345.1 GCA_022711695.1 Verrucomicrobiota bacterium
GAGCCAGCCGGGGTGTTGATGACGAGCTGGATTTGCCCGTTCTTCAGCAGGTCCAGCGCGTCAGGGCGGCCCTCCTGGAGTTTGAAGATCTTCTGCACCTTGAAGCCGGTGGCCTCGAGAATCTGGGCGGTCCGGCCCGTGGAGACAATCTCGAAGCCGAGGTCGGCAAAGAGCTTGGCCACCACGGGAACGCGCGGCTTGTCGGCGTCGCACACGCTGATGAAGACCCGGCCCGAAGTCGGCAGGGGACACCCGGCGGCCATTTGCGATTTGGCGTAGGCCACGCCCAGGTTGGCGTCCAAACCCATCACCTCGCCCGTCGAGCGCATTTCCGGCGAGAGGACGATGTCCTGGCCCAGGAACCGATTGAAGGGAAACACGGACTCCTTGACGGCCCAGTAGCGGGGCCAGATTTCCTCGGTGAAGCCGAGCTGGCGCAGGGTCTTGCCGGCCATGACCTTGGCGGCCAGCTTGGCCAGCGGCGCCCCGATGGCCTTGCTCACGAAGGGCACGGTCCGCGAGGCCCGCGGATTCACCTCCAGGCAATAGACCACGTCGTCCTTGACGGCGTATTGCACGTTCATCAGGCCCACGACCTTGAGTTCGCGGGCCATGGCGTGGGTGTAGTCCCGGATCACCTGGATGGCATGGTAGGAGAGCGTGTGCGGCGGCAGCACCATGGCCGCGTCGCCCGAATGCACCCCCGCAAACTCGATGTGTTCGAGCATCCCGCCGATCACGATCGTGGCCTCGTCCGGGTTCTCGAAATGGCCCACGTCCGCGATGCAGTCCACGTCCACTTCCGTGGCGTCCTCCAGGAACTTGTCCACCAGCACCGGGCGCTCCGGGGAGGCTTCGACGGCGAAGCGCATGTAATGCTCGAGTTCGGCGTCCGAAAAGACGATTTGCATGGCCCGTCCGCCCAGCACAAAGGAGGGCCGGACGAGGATGGGGTAGCCCAGGGAGCGGGCGGCCACCAGGGCCTCGGCCTCGTTGGTGGCCAGGCCGTTGGGGGGCTGCGGGATGTTCAGCTTGCGCAGCATCGCCGCGAACAGCTTGCGGTCCTCGGCGATCTCGATGCTCTGCGGCGAGGTCCCGATGATGTTCACGCCGTTCTTCTGCAGGCCCAGCGCCAGGTTCAACGGGGTTTGGCCCCCAAACTGCGCGATGGCGCCCCAGCACTTCTCCCGCTCGTAGAGATGCAGCACGTCCTCCAGCGTCAGCGGCTCGAAGAACAGCCGGTCGCTGGTGTCGTAGTCCGTCGAGACGGTCTCCGGGTTCGAGTTCACCATGAGGGTCTCGAACCCATCCTCCTTCAGGGCGAAGGCCGCGTGCACGCAGCAGTAGTCGAACTCGATGCCCTGCCCGATGCGGTTGGGGCCGCCTCCCAGGATCACCACCTTGCGCCGGTCCCCGGGCTTGACCTCGTCGTCGCCCCGGTCATACGTCGAGTAGTAATACGGCGTGTAGGCCTCGAACTCGGCCGCGCAGGTGTCCACCAGCCGGTAGCTGGGCAGCAGACCCTGCTGACGCCGGAGCGCGCGGATCTCATCCTCGGTCTTCCCGGTCAGATGGCCGATCTGTTTGTCCGAGAAACCGAGCGATTTGGCTTTGGCCAGTTGTTCTGCCTTCATACCTCAAAACAAGACCGGGAGAGAAAAGCCCAAGCTGCCTGGAGTGTCGAGGCCAAATCGGACACCCCCGCCGGATTTGGGCCTCGATCGACGGAACCTCGCTGTTTCCAGCCCTTGCCAAGCGGGGTTTGCAGGGGTATGAACGCGCCATGGATTCCACCGCCCCAGCCCCGGTTCCCCGTCCGGCCCCTTCTTCCGTGCCGCCCTCGGGTCCCCGCCGCTGGGGGGTCGCAGTGGCGCTGGCTCTGGTTGCCCTGGCGATCCTGGCGTTCGCCGTCCGCCAATTTGCCGGCTCCGACCCCAAGGCCATGACTGCCAGGGAAGTCCGCCGCCTGCTCACGGAAGTGCGTCGTGCCGAGGACCGGTCCGGCTCGATTCGGGCGTTCTTCCAGGGCCTGCGTTACTCGAGTTCGCCCTTCCAGCGAAGTCTGGCCCGGATGTTCGCCGGCGAGGAAGACGCCGATTCCCGGGCGCGCGAAGACCTGGCAGCGCTCGGCGCGGAAGCGGTTCCCTTCCTGCTGCCCTTCCTGACCAACGATCCGAGCCCGGCGGTCCGCACAGCGGTCGCCGACGCCCTGGGCTGGGCGGGGGGCTCCCAGGCGTTGGCCGCCCTGACCAACGCCTTCGGCCGCGAGACCAACGCCGGGGTTGCCGAGACCCTCGTCGCTGCGCTTCAGCAGATCGAGGACCCCGCCGTGGCGCCACTGCTCCTCTCCGCCCTCCAGAGGAAGGACGGCAACCCCTCGGTGCGTGCCGCCGTCGCCCGGGCCTTGGGCGGGCTCAAGCCCCCGGAGGGGCTTGCCGCGCTGCTGACGCTGTTCGACAAGGAATCCTCCGCTGCGGTGCGAAGCGGCATTGTCGAAGGCCTGGGCGCGTGGGATGACCCGCGCGCGGGGGCCCTGTTGCTCAAGGCGGTGCGCGAGGACGCCGACCAGGCCGTGCGACGCGCGGCGGCGGACAGCCTCGGTGGCCTGAGGTTGCCGGACACGGCCGGGGTGCTGGCAAGCGTACTCCAAAACGAGCCGGACGAGAACGTGGCCTCCTCGCTGGTGAGGGCGCTGGACCAGATCGGCGGCCCGGTGGCGCAGGCGGCGCTGCTTGACGCCGTGGCGGCGGGGTCGGACTCGGTGCGCCAGGCTGCGGCCGAGGCCTTGGGGCGTTTCGAGGGCACAAACGTGCTGGCCGCGTTGGCCAAGGCGCTGGCGGACGATCCGCAGTCGTCCGTGCGCGAGGCCGCGGCGCGTTCGCTGGGGCAAATGCACGACCCCTTTGCCAGCCCCGCCCTGGTGGACGCCTTGCGCAAGGACGCGGCCGGCCGGGTGCGCGTGGTGGTGGCGGATTCTCTGGGCCAGTTGTCCGCCACGCAGGCGGTGCCGCAACTGACCGCGATCTTCAGGGACGACCCCGATCCGGCGGCGCGAGCGGCCGCGGCCCGGGCCTGGGCCACCCTGCGGCCCGCCGAGTCCCTCCCTGGCATCCTCGCCAGTTGCGAGACCAACGCCGCCCTGCGGGAGAAACTGACCGAATCCCTGGGCTTCATCGGCCACGGGGGGGCCGTGCCTTTGCTCCTGCGCGCGCTCAAAGAGGAGGATTCCGGCCTGCGCCGGGACGCCGCCAAGGCGCTGGGCGAGATCGGCAACGCGCAGGCCGTTCCCTCCCTGGCCCGGCTCCTGTCGGGCGATCCCGAGGAGGACGTCCGTGAGAGCGCCGCCCTCGCCCTGGGGCTGCTGGGCTCGCCGCTCGCCGTGCCTGCCCTGGAAGCCGCGCTCAAAGACCGGGCCGAAGAGGTGGCCACCGAGGCCGCCTGGGCGCTCGGGCACATCGGCGACAAACGCGCCGTGCCGGCGCTCGCCACCGCCCTTACCCGGAAATGGTCCCGCCTTCGGTTTCCCGCCGCCTTTGCCCTCGTCGAGATCGGCGATCCGGCCGCCAAACCCGCTTTGGAGGCGCGCCTGGCCGACGGCGATGCGCGCGCGCGGCTGGCGGTGTCCTGTTCGTTGGCGTTTTTCGGCGATGGGCGCGGCATGACCAACCTGGCCCGCGCCTTGAATTCGCGCGAAGACTGGGAGCGGTTTGCCGGGATCATCGCGCTGCTTCGGTTGAACACGCCCGACGCGCGCGCGCTCCTCGCCAAGGCCAGGGCGGACACCGATCCCGCCTTGCGCCGGCTGGCTGCGCGAGGGATCGAGGCCGGGGCGAACGCGGCGCTGGTGGACACGCTCCGGGGCAAACCCGGCCGCTCCGGAGGCTTTGGCGACCATCGCTTGTACGCGGCGCGCGCGCTGGTTCTCTACAACGATCCCGCCGCGCTGCCGGCTTTGCAGGCCGCGGCCGCGGATCCCGTTCCGGAACTGCGCAGCGTGGCCCGACTGGCCGTCCGACACCTGGAGAAGCGGATGCCCCGGCCCGAAAACTGACCGCAGTGCTTGCGGAGAAATCCGAGTCAGGTGGGCAGTTGCGCCCGATACTCGGTGGGGGATTGGCCGATGATCTTCTTGAAGACGCGGTTGAAGTGGGTCAGGGACTGAAACCCCACCTCGAAGGCGATCTCGCTGATCCGCAGGCTGGGGTTCAGCAGCAGGTTCTTGGCCTTCTCGATGCGCACCCGCGAGAGATAGTCCGTGAAGTTGATGCCGGTCACCCGTTTGAACAGCTTGCAGAAATAGAACGTGCTGGTGTTGACGGCCTTGGCCACTTGGGTCAGGGACAATTCCTCGCCCTGGTGCTCCAGCATGTATTCCTTGGCCCGGGTGATCACCGGCGGCTCGGCGTGCTCGTG
>JAKLEJ010000346.1 GCA_022711695.1 Verrucomicrobiota bacterium
CAAGCTCCGGGACACCGCCCGGGCGCTGTCGCAGCTCCAGCAGCAGGCGGCGCAATTGGGCAAGGACCTGCCCGAGCAACTCCGGCTGGGCCAGGCCGAAGCCGCCCGAAGCACGCTCCAGAAGATGATCGCCGCGATGAAGTCCGCCGGCCTCACCCGCCCTGACCTGCAGAAGCTTCTCGACGAGGTCTCGCGTTCGATCGATCCCGCCGGCGAATACGGCCAGGTGGCGGATCACCTCAAGGAGGCCCTGCGGCAGATGCGCGACGCCGATCGATCCGGTTCGGCCGAGTCCAAATCGCGCGCGGCGGAAAGCCTGGCCCGGGCGGCGAAGGAACTCGAAAAGCTGGCCCAGGAGATGGGCGACATGCAGGCGCTGGCCTCGGCGCTGGACGCGTTGGACCGCGCCCAGCAGTCCATCGCCACCGGCCAGGGCTGGGGACAATGCAAACGTCCGGGCAGCGGCCAATGCTCCAATTGCGGGGGCTGGGGCTGCGCGGCCTGCCAGGGCCAGGGCTGGGGGCATGGCGCGGGGTTGGGCGCCTCCGGGGTGGGCACGTGGGCCGACGAGAAGGAAGGCTGGACCTATTACCCGGACAAGATCCCCCAAACGCCCGTGGACAACTCGAACGTCAAGCGCCCGGACATGGACGCGCGCGGGATTTCCGACCGCGGTCCGGGCGAACGGAGCGACGCCCTCAAGCCGACCAAGGTCAAGAGCAAGATGGCCCCGGGCGGGCCGATGCCCAGCATCACCCTCAAAGGGGTCAGCATCAAGGGGCAGAGCAACGTCCGGTTCGAGGAAGCCGCGGCGACCGCCCAGTCCGAGGCCCAGAGCGCTCTCAACCAGGACCAGGTCCCCCGCGTCTATCAAAACGCCGTCAAAGATTACTTCGACGACTTGAAGAAATAGGGCGAAGCGGGCCGGCGGGTTTCGGGAACGAACACGGTCAAACTCAGAACAACGGGCCACCATGGATCAGGACACGCCGAGGCAAGCAGGGAAGAGTCTCTCCATGTGCCCGTGGCCGCCTGGCCCTGTCCCTCACTCCCCATCATGAGCACCGAACAAAGAATCCAGAGCTTCCGCGAATGCTATTCCCGGCTTCAGGCCGAGATCGGGAAGGTCATCGTGGGCCAGAACGAGATTGTCGAAGGCACGCTCAACGCCGTGTTCGCCGGCGGGCATCTGCTGCTGGAGGGGGTTCCGGGCCTGGGCAAAACCCTGCTGGTGCGCACCCTGGGCGAGGCCCTCGACCTCTCGTTCAACCGCATCCAGTTCACGCCCGACCTGATGCCGGCCGACATCCTCGGCACCAACCTCGTGGTCGAGACGCCGGCCGGCCGCCGCGAGTTTCAGTTCCAGCGCGGACCGATCTTCGCCCACCTGATCCTGGCCGACGAAATCAACCGGGCCACGCCCAAGACACAGAGCGCGCTGCTCGAGGCGATGCAGGAAAAGCAGGTGACCGCCGGCGGCGAGGTCCGCAAGCTCGGCGAGCCCTTTTTCGTCATGGCCACCCAGAACCCGATCGACCAGGAGGGAACCTACCCGCTGCCCGAGGCTCAACTGGACCGCTTCTTCTTTAAGCTCCTGGTGGGTTATCCGAACGCCGGGGAACTGACGGAGGTTCTCGATCGGACCACCGGCGGCGGCCGGGCGCAGGTCAACCGGGTTCTCGACCGGCAAACCCTCCTGGAGTTGCAGAGCCTGGTCCGCGAGGCCCCGGTGGCCGCGCATGTCAAAGACTATGCGGTGCGCCTGGTGCTGGCCACCCATCCCCGGACCGAAACCGCGGTCCCCATCGCCACCCAGTATCTGCGGTTCGGCAGCAGTCCGCGCGGCGCCCAGACCCTCATCCTCGCGGGCAAAGTCCGCGCCCTGGCCGCCGGCCGGTTCAACGTCAGTTTCGACGACATCCAGGCCTCGGCGTTGCCGGCGTTGCGCCACCGCCTCATCCTGAATTTCGAGGCCGAGGCCGAGGGCGTGACCACCGACCACATCCTCGCCCAAATCCTCAAGGAGACTCCCCGCGACGCCGTGGCCGCGGCCGCGAAGTAGGCGCCACGGTCCGGGCCGGCTTTTCCCATGGCGCTGCTTTCTACCGAGCTGCTTCGCCGGCTGGAGCAAATCCAGTTGCTGGCGCGTCGCCGCGCTCGCAGCTCTCTCAAAGGCGAGCGCCGCAGCCGCGCTCGCGGCCAGTCCGTCGAGTTCGCCGATTACCGCAACTACGTCGCCGGCGACGATCTCCGGTATCTCGACTGGAACCTCTATGGGCGGCTGGATCGTCTCTTCCTCAAACTTTACGAGGAGGAACGCGAACTCCCGGTCTCCATCTTCCTGGACGCCAGCGAGTCCATGACCTTTGGAACGCCGCGCAAGTTCGATTTCGCCCGCCAGATCGCCGCCGCTCTCGGCTATGTGGCTTTGTGCGGCTTCGACCGCGTGAGCGTGCGCATCTTTCCGGAGGAGACCGCCGGTTCCCCCGGCGGGAAGCGCGCGGCTCGCGCCGCCCTCCGGGCCGTCCGCGGCCGCAAATCGTCGCTCCGGTTTTTTCAAAACCTCTCCGGCATCGAGGCGGGTGGAGGCACCTCGTTCAACGAGGCGCTGCGCCGCGCGGCTATCGAGTCCCGCCACACCGGCCTGGCTGTGGTGCTCAGCGATTTCCTGGACCCGGCCGGCTACGAGGCGGGCCTGGACGCCCTGGTGGGACGCGGCTTCCAGGTGGACGCCGTCCAGATTCTCGCTGCAGACGAGCTGAGCCCTTCGACCTACGGCGACCTCAAGCTGGTGGACTCCGAAAACGGCGGCGTTCAGGAAGTCACCTTCGGCAAGTTCCGCCTCGCCGCCTACCGGAAGACGGTGCAGGACTACGTCCAGCGATTGAGCGAGTATTGCGCCGGCCGCGGCATCCGTTTCTTCATGGCCTGCTCGGACGCGCCGCTGGAGGACTTTCTCCTCAAGCGCCTGCGGCAGGCGGAGGTGCTCGCATGAGCTTCCTCGCCCCCGCGGCTTTCTTCTTCGCCCTGGCCCTGCCGGTGGTGGTGCTCTTCTACCTGCTCAAGCGCAAGCGCGCCTTGCGCCTGGTTTCCAGCACGGTGCTCTGGCGCCGGTTCCTGGCCGAGACCCAGGCCAACGCGCCCTTCCAGCGGCTGCGCCACAACTGGCTGCTCCTCCTGCAACTGCTGCTCCTGGCCCTGGCGGTCCTGGCGTTGAGCCGGCCCTATTTCAGCGGCCATGCCGGCAGCAGCGCCCTGCGCGTGCTCGTCCTGGACGGCTCCGCCTCCATGCAGGCGGTGGACGAGAAGCCCAACCGCTTCGAGAAAGCCCGCGCCGAGGCCCTGAAGTGGGTGGAGGGGCTCCGCAAAGAGGAGCGGATGATGGTCCTGTTGGCCGGCGCCAGGACCGAGGTCTTGCAGTCGCCCACCACCGACAAGAGCGCCTTGCGCCGCGCCCTTCAATCCTGCGCCGTCTCCGACGCTCCCACCCGCCTGGCCGAGGCCCTCAAGACCGCCGCCGCCTTCACCTTCGAGAAGCGCGGCGAGGAGGAGGTCGTCTCGGGTGAAATCCACCTGTTCAGCGATGGCGCCGCGCCGGACCTGGTCGAGTTGGCCAACAAGAACCTCCCGCTGATTTACCACCGCGTCGGCCAGCGGGACAACAACCTCGGCGTGACCGGCATCGACATCCGCTCCAACCCGGAGGATCCCTCCCAGCGGGCCCTCTACGCCCGCGTTTCCAATTATTCCATCCAGCCCCGCAAAGTGGATGTGGAGATTCTCTTCGACGGCCAGGCCATCCTGATGCGCCCCCTGGACCTCGAACCCACCAACTCCGCGCCCCTGGTCGTCACCGTGCCGCAGGAGCGCGACGGCATCTTCACCGTCCGCTTCGCGGCCAACGACGACCTGGCCGCGGACAACCAGGCTTCGGTCGTCAGCCTGTTGCCGCGGCCGGTGCGGGGCCTCCTGGTCACTCGCGGCAACCGCTTCCTCGAAAAAGCCCTCCGGTCGGCGCCGATGATGACCCTGACCGTGGCGCCGGCCCTCCCCGGGCCCGAGACGCCCTACGACTTGGTCGTCCTGGACGACGTCCTGCCCGGCCGGTGGCCCGAGGCCAACTGCCTGGCCATCCATGTTGCCCCCGATGGCTGGTTCACCAACCGCGCCCGCGTCGAGGGGCCGGTGATAGTCGATTGGCGAAACAACCATCCGCTGCTGCGCTTTGTGAACTTTGATAACGTGCAGATCGCCTCGAGCCAGGGCGTGCATGCGCCCACCTGGGGCCTCACCTTGCTCGAAGCCCAGCAGACGCCGCTGATCGTCGCCGGCGAGATCGGCCGGCAGCGGGTCGTCTGGATCGGCTTCGAT
>JAKLEJ010000347.1 GCA_022711695.1 Verrucomicrobiota bacterium
GATCACGGACCGCAGCCTGCGCGTGCGGGAAGGAGTGGTAACCGTGCGCGAGATGACGGTGAACTTTGCCAATATCCAGAACATTGCGATTTCGCAGGGGCCGGTCCAGCGCGCGCTGGGCATCGCAGACTTGCGCGTGGAAACCGCCGGCGGGGGCGGCGCCAGCACCTCGCATGACCGGCATCAGCCCGTGGAAAACCTCCACATCGCCTGGTTCCGGGGAATCAACAACGCCGGTGAGGTTCGTGAACTCATCCAGCAGCGGCTCCGGCTGCTGAAGGACTCCGGCCTGGGGGATCACGAGGAATTGTTGCACCGGGGAGCGGCGCAGGCGCCTGCGCCGGGCGCGCTTGCCTCACCGGCCTTCGTGACGGCCTTGAGGGAAGTCCGCGTCGAAGCCCGGGCGCTGCGCCAGGCCGCCGCCGCGCCAGGCTGAGCATGGCGACGGACAGAGGAACCAGCCGGAGGGATGTTCTTCCGGGAAGCGACCATAATCTGCGCTTGGCGCAAGCGAGCGCCCGGATAAGATCACGGGCGTGACGACACCGCACCGCCCGGCCCAGGAAGACGCCGTTAATGAGCCTGCATATCCTCGGAGTTAACACTGCCTACCACGAATCCTCGGCCTGCCTGTTGCGGGACGGCGAGATTGTGGCTATTGCCGAGGAGGAGCGCTTTAACCGGTTCCGCCATGGGAAGCACTCGCGGGTGGACAACCCGGACGATCTTCCGGAGCAGGCCATCGCCTGGTGCCTGCGGCAGGGGGGCATTGGCTGGAAGGAAGTGGCGGCAATTGGCTACTCGTTCGACCCGGAGGAGCGGCGCCGGCGGAGCCTGAACCTGCCGGATGCCGGGCGGGTGAGGCCGGGCGATTGGGGAACGCCGGAGGGCGAGGAGACCTATTACCGGCACAGCCTGGCGGCGCGCGACAAACTGGTCGCGCGGGCGCCCCAGGCCACGTTCCGCTTCCTGTCCCATCACCTTTGTCACGCGGCGTCGGCGTTCCTGGCTTCGCCGTTCGAGCAGGCCGCTGTGCTGGTCGTTGACGGCATTGGCGAGTTCAACTCGACCTGGCTGGGGCTGGGGCAAGGGGACAAACTGACGGAGCTTGAAGTGGCGGGCTATCCGCATTCACTGGGCTTTGTCTGGGAACGGATGTCCGAGTTCCTGGGCTTCGATATCTATAGCGGCCCGGGCAAGGTAATGGGCTACGCGGCCCTCACCGATCCGATTGGCGAGTTGACTGGCGCCGACTTCCTCTCGCGCATGCGCACCATCCTGCACGAGGAGAGCGGCGGGACCTTCCGGGTGGATGGCGAGGCGTTCCGCTTCCGCACGGACGACTTCTCCGGGCTGGAGCGTTTGTTCGGGCCGCGCCGCGTGGCGGTTGTGGACCGCTACGAGGACGCTTCGGTGGCGGCGGCGCTCCAGGCGGTCACCCAGGATATCATGGTGCACCTGGCCAGGCGGCTCTACGAGCGCATCAACGCGGGCCGGAAGGAGCCTGTCGTCAACCTGTGCCTGGCGGGCGGGGTGGCGCTCAATTGTGTGGCCAACTATCAAGTCGCTCTGCGGGCGCCGTTCAAACGAATCTGGGTGCAGCCCATGGCCAATGACGCCGGCACGGCTCTGGGCGCCGCGGCGCTGATGCATTTCGAGGAGGGCGGCACGACGCGACCACGCATGCTCCACCCGTTCTGGGGGCCGGAATACAGTCCTGACGAAATGCTGCGGGCGCTCAGGGTGCGCGGGCTGGCGTTCTCGAAGCCGGACAATGTTGCCGCGGAGATGGCCGCTCGTGTCGAGCGCGGGCAAATCGTGGCCTGGTTCCAGGGGCGGCAGGAAGTGGGGCCGCGCGCGCTGGGGCATCGCTCGATTATCACCGATCCGAGTCGGTTCGACGCGCGCAGCCGGCTCAATGCCCGGGTGAAGTACCGCGAGTCGTTCCGTCCGTTTGCTCCCAGCGTGCTGCCGGCCGGCATGGCGGAGTTTTTCGAATTGCCGGTTGAGATGCTTTCCACCCGCTACATGCTCTTCGCCCTGCCGTTGCGCCAGCCCCGCATGAAGCAGATGATCCCGGCAGTCGTCCAGGAAAACGGCTCCACCGGCCAGGCCGGCGCCCGCGCCCACGAAGTGCAGCCCGAGGCGGACCCGCTCTACGCCGAGCTGATTGCCGAGTTCGAGAAGAAAACCGGCCTGCCGATGGTGCTGAACACGTCGTTCAACATCGGCGAGCCCATCGTCACAAGCCCCGACCAGGCGCTCGACACCTTTCTGAGGTCGTCCATGGAGGCGCTGGCGCTGGGGCCGTTTGTGGTGCCACACCCGAAATCCAAATGAACCGCGCGCCCAAGAAAGTCGAGTGGATTCCCGCCCAGGTCGAAGGCCGGCCGGGTTTCCGGCTGATGGTGATACTGACCGCGCCGGGCTGCGCCTACGCCCGAACCGCCGGGGGCTGCACCAACTGCGGCTTCCCGCAGACCTTTGGCACCGGCAAACCCGTAAGCGCCGAAGACTACCTCGCCCAGGTCCGGGCGGCCCTGGCGAGAATTCCCGCCGGGATCGAGGCGCCGGTCGAGGTTGACCTCTACAATTCGGGGTCCTACTTCAACCCGGAGGAGATTCCGGAGACGGCACAGGGGGCGATGCTGGCCATGGCGGCGGCTTGCCCCGAGGTGACCTCGCTGCTGGTCGAATCCCGCCCGGAGTATGTGAGCGCGGCAAGGCTCGAACGCGCCCGCGACGCCTGCGGGGGCAAATCGCTGGAGGTGGGCATTGGCCTGGAGAGCGCCAACCCGGAGATTCTGAGCCGGCGGATTCACAAGGGCTACGGTTGGGAGCAGTTCGCTGGAGCGGCCAGGCTCCTGGCCGGGGCGGGCGTCCGGCTGCTGGTGTATGTGCTGCTCAAACCGATCGGCACCGGCGAGCGCGAGGCCATTGAAGACTCGGTCGAGACAGCGCGGAAGCTCTTTGCGCTGGGCCACGAGCTGAAGTGTCCCACGCGGGTGGCGCTGGAACCTTGCTTCGTGGTGCCGCAGACGCCCCTCTACCACGCTTTCGAGCAAGGGCGTTACCGCCCGCCCTGGCTTTGGTCGGTGGCCGAGGTCGTCACGCGCCTCGCTCCGCTGGGGCGCGTGCTGGTTGGGTTGAGCGATGAAGGGACCAACCCGCTCCAGGCGCCGCACAACTGCGAACACTGCACCGGCCGCTTCCGGCACGCGCTGGCCGTGTTCAACCAAACCCGGGACGCTGAGAGGCTGCGCGCCCTCTCCTGCGAGTGCCACAAGCTCTGGCTCGTCGAGGCCGAGAGGGCCTAACCCGTTCTCACCCGCGGCGCCCCGGGGATTGCGCGATTGGCGCGTTACCTTTCCGGCATTCTGCTTAAGAACCTGCAGAACAATATGGCTACGACTGAAAATACGGCTCCTGCGAGGCGCAAGTGCGTGGGCTGCGGCGCCGAGC
Source organism: Verrucomicrobiota bacterium (assembly GCA_022711695.1). GTDB lineage: Bacteria > Verrucomicrobiota > Verrucomicrobiia > Limisphaerales > JACRJZ01 > JACRJZ01. The sequence continues at coordinate 3,463 of JAKLEJ010000347.1, forward strand.
TGCCCGCCGGCGCGCCGCCGGATCTCTGCCCGAAATGCCTGCTGAAGCTCGCCATGGAAACCCAGCCCGCCGCGGGGCCCGGGGGGACGGTCGTGGTGCCGGGGGACGGGGCGAACTCACGCAGCCTGCCGCAGCCCGGCGAGCAACTGGGCCATTATGCCATCATTCGCCTTCTGGGCGCTGGCGGGATGGGCGCGGTGTACGAAGCCCAGGACCTGGAAAGCGGCCGCCGCGTCGCCCTCAAAGTCCTCAGCCACCGCCTCGATTCGCCTGAGGCGCGCGACCGGTTCTTCCGCGAGGGGCGCCTGGCCGCCTCGATCAATCATCCCAACAGCGTGTATGTGTTTGGCACGGAGGAAATCGGCGGCACGCCAGTCATTACCATGGAAATGGTCTCCGGCGGGACGTTGCAGGACCGCGTGCGCGCCCAGGGGCCGCTGCCCGTCGGCAAGGCGGTGGACTGCGTCTTGCAGCTCATCGAGGGGCTCGAAGCGGCTCAGCGTATCGGCATCCTGCATCGCGACATCAAGCCGTCGAACTGCTACATCGGCGAAGACGGGACCGTCAAGATCGGGGACTTCGGCCTCTCGATCTCGACGGCGGTGCGCACCGAGCCGGCGTTGACGGCCACGGGTGCTTTCCTCGGCACGCCGGCGTTCTGTTCGCCCGAGCAGTTGCGCGGCGAGGAGCTGAGCGTCCGCTCGGATATCTACTCGGTGGGCACCACGCTCTATTTCCTGCTGACCGGCCGCACACCCTTCGAGGCTGGGAACATGGTCCAGCTCCTGGCCACCGTGCTCGAACAGCGCGCGCCCTCGCCCAGGAACTTCCGGCGGGAACTTCCGGCGGGCCTGGCCAGGGTGGTGCTGCGCTGCCTCGAAAAACAGCCGGGC
>JAKLEJ010000348.1 GCA_022711695.1 Verrucomicrobiota bacterium
GCTTCCGTTCAAAACCCTCTCGCGCAACCCGGTCATCACCGATCTCTACGACGAGGAGAACGGGTGGAAACCATCGCATATCCTGGTGGCGGACGAAGCGGACCTGCTGCTGGTGGCGCCGGCCACTGCCCACACCCTCGCCAAGCTGGCGCTGGGACTGGCGGGCGACGCCCTGTCCTGCCTGGCGCTGGCCCTCAACCCGCAGGCCGGCTTGCTGATCGCTCCGGCCATGAACGGCAAAATGTGGCTTCATCCGGCCACGCGCCAGAACGTGGCCACCCTGACCGCGCGCGGCGCCCGGTTCGTGGGCCCCGACACCGGGCTGCTGTCCTGCGGCTACGAAGGGATCGGGCGGCTGCTGAGCGTGGATCGGATCGTGGCCGAGGCCCTTGGCATGCTGGAGACCCGATCCTCCAATCCGCCCCGGCGCCCCCGGCGTCCGCGGGACGCCGCCGCCTCACCCGTTTGAAACATGAAAGCGGCGCGTTGGCAGACGATGCAGAAGCTGCGGCTGCTGCTGCAGGCGCCGCCGCTGGACCCCATCGAGCACGAGCGCCGGCTCCGAACCGTCGAGCGGGACCTGGTGCTGCCGGTAAAGGCGGTCTTCATCCTTTTTTTGCTGTGGTTCTTCTATGCGGGAACGTGGTTTGACGAGGCGGGCATTCCGCGCAGCGTGGTGGTGGTGGTGGTGGAGGTGTTCTTCAAGCTCTACCTGGCGCTGAACGGCGTGGCGGCGCTGCTGCTGATCCTGAGGCGGCGCTGGCCCCTCTGGGTCACCCAGTGGGCGGTCTTCGCAGTCAGCTTCGTCGATGGGCTCTTCGTGGCGGCGCTGACGCTGGTGAGCGGCGGCTTCGACAGCCTGCTTTACTGGCTGTTCCTGGGGCTGGTGGTGAGGAACGCCGTGGGCGTGCCCCTGGCGCGCCAGCAGATCATCCTCAATGTGTCGGTCATTGCCGCCTACATCCTCTCGGGAGCCCTGGACCTGCTGGTGACCCTGGAGGATCTGCAGGTGCTGGACGAGCCGTTTCGCCGGGCGCTGGAAATCTCGATGCCGGAGCATCCGACCGAGACTTTCATTCTCCGGTTGACCATCCTGCTGCTGCTGGCGGCCTGCTGCTACGGGGTGCAGGCGCTGTTCCAGAGCGAGCGGCGCAAAGCCGAGGAGCAGCGCGAGTCGGCCTCGCGCCAGGAGCAGTTGCGCGCCGCCGGCCGGCTGGCCGCCGAGATCGCCCACAAGATCAAGAACCCGCTTGGCATCATCAACAACGCCGCCTTCAGCCTGCAGCGCGCCATGGCCAACGGCAGCCAGCCCTCGGCCGGCCAGGTGCAGATCATCCGCGAGGAGATCGAGCGCGCCGACCGCATCGTCACCGAGCTGATGGGCTACGCCCAACTGGCCGAGGGACGCGTGGAGCGGCTGAACGTGGTCGAGGAGTTGAACCGGGCCATCATGACCGTCTTCCCCCCGGACGCGCGCTATTCGATCCAGATCTTCACGGATTTCCCCGGGGACCTGCCGCCGCTGCTGATGCAGCGGACCCACTTCTCGGAAATGGTGACCAACATCCTGGTCAACGCCCGGGAAGCCCTGGCCGGCCTGGGGCAGGTGCATGTGCAGGCCCGGGCCCGCGAGGACGTTCTTTACATCTCGGTGCGCGACGACGGGCCGGGCATCCCCGAGGACAAGCTCAACCGGGTCTTCGAGGCCTATTTCTCGACCAAGAAGAAAGGCACCGGCCTGGGCCTGGCGATCGCCCAACACCACGCCGAAATGTACCAGGGCCGCGTGCGCGCCGAATCCAAGCTGGGCGAAGGGGCCGCCTTCATCATCGAGTTGCCCACCCGCACTTTCATGAAACACCGACAATGAGCCTGCCCCTGCCTTCGATCCTGGTGGTGGACGACGAGCGCAACATGCGCCTCTCGCTCCAGGACCTGCTCGCCGCCGAACACTACCGGGTGCGCACGGTGGAATCCGCCGAGGAGGCCCTGGGCCTGCTGGAGCGCGAGACCTTCCTGCTGGTGATCACCGACGTGCACCTGGGCGGGATGAGCGGCACGGACTTCATGAAGCGGGCGCTGGCGCGGTGGCCGGAGCTGCCCTTCCTGATGATCACCGCCTACGCCACGCCGCGCCTGGCGGTCGATGCCATCAAGAACGGGGCCATGGACTACCTGCCCAAACCGTTCGCGCCCGAGGAACTGCTGCACGCCGTGCGGCTGTGCGCGGAACGCCACCAGCTCCTGCGCGAAAACGCCGCCCTGCGCGCGCGGGCCCTGGAAAACATGTCCCTGGACCGGATCATTGGCAGCTCTCCCCGCATGCGCGAGCTGCGGCAGTTGATCCAGACGGTGGCGCCCTCGGACGCCACGGTGCTCATCCTGGGGGAAAGCGGCTCGGGCAAGGAACTGGTCGCCGGGGCCCTTCACTCGCTCAGCCGCCGCCGCGACCGCAACTTCGTCCGCATCAACTGCGCGGCCATCCCCGAGACCCTGCTGGAGAGCGAGCTCTTTGGCCACGAGAAGGGCGCCTTCACCGGAGCGCTGCGCCAGAAGCCCGGCCGGGTGGAGGAGGCCGACAGCGGGACGATCTTCCTGGACGAGATTGGCGACATGAGCCGGGCCCTCCAGGCCAAGCTGCTGCGCTTTCTGGAGGACGGTTCCTTCACGAGGGTGGGAGGCAACGAGGAGCTGCGGGTGGACGTGCGCCTGATCGCCGCCACCAACCGGGATATCATCGCCGCGATCAAGCAGGGGCAGTTCCGGGAGGACCTCTACCACCGGCTGAACGTGGTGCAGTTCCGGCCGCCGCCGTTGCGCGAGCGGGGCGAGGACGTCCTCGAGCTGGCCGAGCATTTTCTTCGCCATTACGGCGCCGCCATGCGCAAGAACATCCGCGGGTTGTCGGCGGAAGCCCGGCAACGGCTGCTGGCGCATCACTGGCCCGGAAACGTCCGCGAACTGCGCAATGTGATCGAGCGCGCGGTGATCCTCGAAACCGCCGCGGAGGTGCGGGCGCAGAGCCTGCCCGACTTTTGCCTGGAGAGCGGCTTGCGCAAGGTCGAGCCGCCGGGGCTGCGGGCGCCCGCCGCCGGGGAAACGCTGGACGATTACCTGGCCCAGGCCGAGCGCGACCATATCCTGGCCACCCTGTCCCGACACCACTTTAGTTTGACCCGCGCGGCCGAACAGTTGAAGATCAGCCGTCACGCCTTGCGGTACCGGATGCAGCGGTTGAACATTGCCTCGCCGACGGAGGCCGAGGAAGAGGCGCCGCCGGCGTGACCGAGACGAGCGGGCTCATGAACCTGATGTCATCATTCTATCTTGCCCAGGGAACGGGCGCGAGGCCGCCGGCGGACTTCTACAAGACTGCCGGCCGGCCGGGCGGTTTTTTCACCGGGGAGACGATCCTGATCCTCGGGCTGGTGCTGCTGCTGGGGGCGGCCGCGTTTGCCTGGGCTCTCTTCCTCCGCAAGCGCCGTCCCCACGATTCCCGGCGGCGAGTCATTGAAGCGGGCTCGACCGCCGATGACGGAGCCCCGGTCCAGGGCGAGCACCGCCACCATCGCCATGGCCAGCGTCGCCGCCGCCACCGCAGCAGCCGCCACACCCACCGCAACCCCACCCTCCAGGAAACCGGCGGGCTGCCGGCCCCTCGCCCCGAAGACCAGCCGCCCGCCTTCTGATGCAGAAGAGCCGCGCCATCACCCGCAAGAGCGCCAGCAATCTGGCCATGGCCTTCGTGCTGCTGCCCAAGCCCAAGCGCGACGGCATGTCCGCGCTCTACGCGTTCTGCCGCGAGGTGGACGACACGGGGGACAACGAGCAGCGGCCGGCGGCGGAGCGGCGCCAACTGCTGGCCGAATGGCGGGAGGACACCCGGTTGGCCTGCGGCGGCGGCCAGCCCCGCATGGCCGTCAGCCGCGAACTTCAGCCCGTCATCCGCGCCCACCACCTGCCCTTCGATTTGTTCGACGAGATCATTCGAGGCGTGGAGATGGACCTGGACATCAAGCGTTACGAGACCTTTGCCGCCCTGGAACAGTACTGTTACCGGGTGGCCTCGGCGGTCGGGTTGCTCAGCATCGAGATCTTCGGTTATCGGAATGCCGCCTGCAAGGAATACGCGGTGTGCCTGGGCAAGGCCCTTCAGTTGACCAACATCCTGCGGGACGTCCACACCGACGCCCGCCTGGGCCGCATCTACCTGCCCCTGGAGGAGCTGCGCCGGTTTGGCGTCACCGAAAAGGAGATCCTGCAGGGTTCGTATTCCGATCGTTACGCGGCCCTGGCCGCCTGCGTGGCCGAGCGC
>JAKLEJ010000349.1 GCA_022711695.1 Verrucomicrobiota bacterium
ATTCGTCGTCCCGCAGGCTCCGCGCAGGCGGTCTCTGGCGGGGCGGCCAAAACGATGGCGCCATGAGTGCTCCAGGAATATCTCGTTTTTCGCGCCGAGGCCAGCGCGGCGTCGCCCGGAGGGAGAGCACCTCCGGCGAACGCGCCACGCCAACGCCCTCGCCCCGCCCAGTATCGCCGCGCAAACGCATCCTGCTGGTGGACGATCATCCTTTGTTGCGTGAGGGCGCGGCGCAATGCATTGCCTCCTCGGGCGATCTGGAGGTGTGTGGGGAGGCCGGGACGGCGGCCGAAGCGATCGAGGCGGTGAGCCGGTTGCAGCCCGACCTGGTGGTCACCGACCTGACTCTGCCCGGACGCAGCGGCCTGGAACTGATCAAGGATCTTCACGCCATCCATTCCGGCCTTCCGGTGTTGGTGTTCTCCATTCACGACGAGGCGCTGCATGCCGGACGGGCGCTGCGGGCTGGCGCCCGGGGTTACCTGATGAAAGGCGCCCGCGGCGCCCGGCTCCTGGAGAGCATCCGCCAGGTGCTGCAGGGAGACATTGCCCTCAGCCCCGAGATGTCCACCCGCCTGCTGGAGGAATACGCCGGCCGGCCGGCTCGAACCCCGAATTCCGGGAGTGAAGAACTCACCGAGCGTGAACGGGAGGTCTTCCATTTGATTGGACAGGCGCTTACCAACCGCGAGATCGCCGCGAAGCTTCGCCTCAGCCACAAGACCGTCGAGACCCACCGTCTGGCGATTCAGCGCAAACTCAAGCTGAAGACCACGGCTGACCTGGTGCGCTACGCCATTCATTCTTGCCGGGACGGGGGCGGCGGCGGTTTTGAAGCGCCCTGAGAACGAAGCCATGCGCAAGAACCGCCGCCTCCAGACGTCTTCCGGCACGCCGCCGGCTTCGGACACGTGGCTGCGGGTTGCCCTGGATGCGGCGGGCATGACCACTTGGGAGTGGCACGTCCCATTGAATCGCATCCGCTATTCGAGCAACGCCGCCGCGGTGGCTCGAGGCCGGAACCTGGAGCCCTACAGCTCTGTGGACAGCCTGATGCAGCAGGTTCATCCGGATGACCGCGGTGGGCTGGCCCGGGCGGTGCTCCAGACGACGGTCGAGGGGCTCCCGTTTCAGTGCGAATACCGGGTGCTCATGCTCGATGGCCGATATCACTGGATTCTGGGCAAAGGGAAGATCGTCCAGGTCGAGGACGGCCGGCCCGTGCGGGTGCTGGGTGTTTCACAGGATATTACCGAGCGCAAAGTGGCCGAGCATCGCCTCCACCGCGCCAACCGCACCCTGATGGCCATCCGCGAGTGCGGGGAGGCTCTCATCCGCGAGAGGAGCGAACCACGCCTCCTGGAAGAAATCTGCCGAACCATCGTCAAAACCGGCGGCGGTCAACTGGTGTGGATCGGCTACGTCGGACAGGACGCGAGAAAGACGGTGCGCTTGATGGCCCAGGCGGGATACAACAGAGGGTTTCTGGAACAAGCTCGCTTTGCCTGGTCCGATGGACCCCGCGGACGGGGGCCGGTGGGAGCGGCGATTCGCGCCAATCGGCCCGCAGTGTGCCCGGACACGGCGGCCGACCCGGGATTCGCGCTCTGGCGGAAGGAGGCCCTGAAGCGGGGGTGCCGGTCGGTGCTGGCGCTGCCGCTGGCGGTCGAGGAACGATGCCTGGGCGTGCTCGTCATTCACTCGCGCGAAGCGGACGCGTTCGACGAGGAGGAGCGACGCTTTCTGACCGATTTGGCCAACGACCTGGCGCGGAGCATCACGGCCCTGCGCTTGCGCGCCGAACGGAACCAGTTGCAGCGCCAGCTTCTGAACATCCGGGAACGCGAACAGCAGCGCATCGGCCGGGACCTGCATGACGGCCTTTGCCAGGCCACCCTGGGGGCCGCCATGATGAGCGAGGCTCTGGAGGACGACCTGCGCCGCCGTTCCCTCCCCGGGCCGGCTCGCAAGGCCAATCGCATTGCCGGCTTGATCCGCTCCGTTGGCCGTGAGGCCCGCCGCCTCTCGCACGGGTTGAGCCCGGTGGGGCTGGAGGAGGACGGCTTGATGACCGCCCTGGAAGACCTGGCGCTCTCCACAACTCGCCTCCTGCATGTCACGACGCGCTTCCATTGCCCGGGGCGAGTCCTGCTGCCGGACCCGAGAGTGGCGGTGCATCTGTTCCGGATCGCGCAGGAGGCGGTGAACAACGCCGTGCGCCACGCCCACCCGACAGCCATTGCGATCTCCCTTCAGCGGGAAGCGGGCGGCGTTCTATTGAGTGTGGCGGATGACGGGCGCGGACTGCAACGGAGACAGCCCTCTGGCGGCGGCCTGGGCCTGGCCATGATGCGTCACCGCGCCGAACTGATCGGCGCCACCCTGCGGGTTGAGGCCGGCCGCCGAAACGGCGCCACGGTGCTCTGCAGGATGCCCCGGTCCGCTCTCGAGAACGAACCGGACCTGATCCCTGAACTGCCGGAAGCCTCCAGCAGGCGCTTGCGCCTGAGGGAGAGCTCCGGCGCGCCGCCCCGGCCCCGCTGAGGCCGCCCGCGCCTGCCGCCGTTGGCACCCTGGCGAGCGCCCCGCGAAACGATGTCTCAGCATAATGCTGAGATGCGTGCGCCGATCGCGCATAGCTATTCCTCCCCCTGCCGATTTACAGCCAGCCGCCGCGGGGCATAATGGCCGCTGTGCGCGGGGTTGGCTGCGTGGGAAAGATGCGAAGACGCTCCAATTCAATGGGCGGGTGTTAGGGAGGTGGGAACGGGGCCTTCCCGCTGGGCAATGGCGCTGGCTTCCAGGGCGCGCGTCGCGAATCACAGACGCGGACGAGCGCAACGAGAAGCCAGCATCCCAGCGGGGAGGCGCTTTTTTTGTCGCTCTGGCCGGGGCGCAGCGGACACGGAGTTGAGTGTAGGAGAGGCTCTTGCCTGTCGGGAAGGGCCGGTCAACCGATGAGGAGCAGGAGGGCCATGCCGGCGGCGGTGGTCAGCAGCGTGATGGGAATGCCATAGCGGGCGTAGGTCCAGAACCCCACTTCGCAGTGGCCCCGGGCGGACTCGACCACGATGATGTTGGCCACCGAGCCCAGGATCGTCAGGTTTCCGGCAAAGGTCGTGGCCAGCGCCAGCACCTTCCACATCAGCGGCGGGTTGGCGAAGTTCGAGATCCATTTCCCGGCCACAAGCACAAAGGGAACGTTCGAGAAAAGGTTCGAGCCGGCGGCGGCAAACCACGCCAGGTTCCAGGCTTGCGAGGTTTCCGTGGTTCCGAACAGCCCGCCCGCCCGGGAGTAGATCTGGTCCGGCAAACCCGTCCCGTTCAGCCCCTCGACCACCACGAACAGGGCGGCGAAGAACACCAGCAGGTGCCAGTCCACCAACTTGAGCACCTCATGGGTGTCGCGGCGCGCCAGCACCATCACCAGCGCTCCGCCCGCCAGCGCCGTCCATGCCAGGTTATAGCCCGCGACAAACCCGGCAAAGACGAGCCCGAGAGCGGCAAGGGTGATGGCCAGCAACTTTCGGTTCAAGGCGCGGGGAGGGGCGTCGCTGGTCTCGATCCGGGCGGCGGCCAGCAGGCGGCGGAATCCCAGTCGGAGCACCGCATACTCGATGGCCAGCCCCGCGACCGCCACCGGCAGGAGCGAGACCGAGAAGCGTGTGAAAGAGAGCTTGGACAGGCTGCCGATGATCATGTTTTGCGGGTTTCCAACCAGCGTGGCCACGCTGCCGAGGTTGGCGCTCATCGCCAGCGCGAGCAGATACGGCGGGAGCGGGAGTTGGCCGCGCACCATCACTGCCACCACCAGCGGCGTGAGCATCAAGCACACGGTATCGTTCACCAGCAGCGCCGACAGGATGCCCGATGTGCCGATGAGGTATAGCAGGAGAGCGCGCGGCGTTCTGGCGGCGCGCAGAATCCAGTCCGCCGCCCAATCGAAGAAGCCCGCGAGGTAGAGATAGGCGGAGATGAGCATCATCCCGAGCAGCAGCACCAGCGTGTCGTAATCCACCGAGCGATACACGCGCTCCGGCGTCATGATGCCGCAGGCGACCATGAGCACCGCGCCCAGCAACGCGGCGGCGGGCCGGTTGAGCGGCAGAATCTTCAGCCGCCGCCCGCTGATGAGCAGGTAGGTGAAGCCAAAGATGACGATCGCGAGGAGTTCCTTGGTTTCAGCGCTCACTGGACTTGCCCCTGAAATCAACTCAACGGACGCAGAACCAGTTTCTCGAATTGGGTCACCGAGATAATCTTCGTTCTGCCGAGCTTCCGCACTTCGGTGAAATCCAGGTCACCC
>JAKLEJ010000035.1 GCA_022711695.1 Verrucomicrobiota bacterium
AGAGTCTGGATCGCCAGGCTTGTGCCCTCGAATGTGGTCCCCACACTGAGGATGAGCCGCCCCGAGCCGCTGATGTTGGCGGTCGATGTCCAAACGGGACTGGCGCCGCTAAACGTCAATGTGGCGTTGGTGGCGACTTCGAAACTGCCGCTGTGCGTCCCCCCGTAAGCCAGCTCCAGGGTTCCTTTCATCACCTGCACCAGCCCCTGGTTGCTGAAGGAGGCGTCGTCAAACTGGGTGGTCCCGGCCCCGCCGCTCTTCACCACCGTGCCCGAGTTGTAGAAGGCCGGCCGCGCCCCCGTGCCGTTCCACCGGAAGACGCTGTCGGTGACGATCTCCCACGTCCCGCTGTTGGTCACCACTGCCCCGCTCTGGCCGTAAATCGATCCCAGGTTGGTCCACACCGCCGTCCCGGCGTTGTGCAGCACCCGCTGGCTCAGGAGCACCGGGTTGTATTGCGGCGCGCCGATCCACAGCCGCCCCCCCGCCGGCACCACCGTCCGCCCCACCCCCGCCATCGTCCCCGCCGTCCACGTCAGATTCGTCACCACCACCTCGTTCGTGCCCGCAAGCGTGCCGTTGTTCAGCGCCAGCGAGCCGATCAGCGCCGGCCCGTTGAAGGAGCAGGAACCGCCGTTCAGAGACATGCTGGCGATTTCAACCTGGCCGGTCGCAACAGGCGCTCCCGACGCAATCACTACTGCATCGCCGCTTTCGGGGACGCCGGCCGGGCTCCAGTTGGCCCCCTGACGCCAATCGGAAGAGACCGACCCCGTCCACGTTCTGCTCGCCGCCGCCGCCAGCGCGGTCGTCCCCAACAACGCCAGCAGACACCCCGCCAACCTGGGAAAGCTCATGGAAGTCTCCTTTCGTCTCGGCCCCGTCAGCAGAAGGATCGCCTGTGTTCATGATGCCGAAGACCTTGTTGTTTACGACTATCCGTCCTGTCCGCTCCGGAATCAAGCTCCGAATGCGCCCGGCAATCTGCCTTGGCTGCTTGACCCGGGTGTCTGCGAGTGCGATGCAGGTATAGCCCTTCCCGCCTGCGGCTGGAGAACCGAAGCAGTTCCGGGAAGGACCGGTTAGTCGGTGGTTCCGACCGGGGAGATGAAGTAGAGCGGGCTGGTGGTTTTCATCCAGATGTCATCCACCAAGCCCTGGAATTCCTCCTCGGGGCTGCAGCCCGGGGGAAGCGGAATGCGGGCCACAGCGGTGTTGGGCAGACCGCCGGTGTGGAAGGCCTCCGGCAGGCCCACATCCATCAGGTCCACTCCGCGCGGGCTGCGAATGCGCACGCCGAGCTGGCGCGAGCCCGTGCTTTCTTCGATCGCCTGGCCGACGATGATCGGTTTCTCGGTCAGGTCGCCCCGCCGGGTGAGGTGTTCGGAAATCCAGTGATAAAAATCCAACTGGTTCGATTCGTCGCCTGCCACCGGCGTGGGTGACTCGACCTCGTGGGACGCAAAGAAGTGCGCGGTGAACGGCCGGCGCCGGTTTTCGATCACGATCTTCTCGACCAGCACCTGCACCCGCTCGTCCAGCACGCGGTATTCGGCCATGAACCGTCCCCAGGCATCGTGGGTTTCCAACCGGTCGGGGCGGGTGACGCCGATCAAGGCCTGGAAAGCGTTTCGGAAGCCGCCGGCCCGGGTGACCATGCGCAGCGCCCGGGCCGCCTCCAGGGTGCGGTCCGGGTTGAACTGGGTGTAAAACCACAGCCATTCGCCGCTCTCCTCCGCCGGGGCATCCAGGCAACTGCCGACGGCCGCCTGCCAATTGATGCGTTCGAGGACGGAGGGATCGGACACCAGGAATGGCGCCGCCTCCTTGAGAATCATGGCGGTGGGGAAGTGGCGGCTGGGAACCGTGGCCTGCAGTGTTTGCGGCGAGAGGAGCAATACGCCCAGTTCGGCTGGCGACCTGGCGCCGTCTTTGCGCCCTCCGCCGTCCGTGGGGGCCGTCTCGAGCGCCCAAGCCGGCAAGTCATGGTTGTTGACAAACGTCAGCGGACACCGGGCGGCCACGTCAGCCACATGGGCCTGCCCGGGCGCTCGCAAGGGAAAAGCCCGGTCCAGCACGAAGACCTGGTTGAGGGCGGTTCCCGCCTCCGCCGCCTTGCGCACATACTCCGCGATCCGCGGCGAGCGGAAGGACTCGTTGAGACAGACCACCCGGCCCGCCGCCGGCGGAGCCAGGCTTTCGATCAGCGTGTGCAAGATCGCGGCCGAGGCGACCCCGTCCTCGTCGTCATCGGAGACGATCAGCACCGGGCCGCTTTCGTGGCAGGCGAGGATGCGCTCGCGCAGACGCGCCGACAGGGCCTCCAGGCGCTGGCGGTAATCCGCCAGTTCCTTCATGCGCTTGAGGGCGACGATATCCGAGGCGGTGGGCCCATCGACCTTGTATTGGGCGGCGGCCTGCAAGACCTGCTCGTAGCTGCGCTGGAGTTGCTCGTAAAGATTGTGCTCCTCGATGCGCCGGTCCCAGTTTTGGCCCGCGCTGTTTTGGAGCATCTCCGAGAGCGACACCAGCAGGCCGCCGGAACTGGCCAGGTTGTCCGGGATGACATGCACCTGCCGGTCCTGCAGCAGCTTCTTGGCCTCGCCTGTGACGGCCGCCCCGGTCAGTTCGCACACCACCTTCACCCGCAGATGGGCGGCGTTGTCGCGCCGCACCGATCCCGGAATGGCGCTCAGGACGAGGATGTCGGCCGGCATCTGCTTGAGTTTTTCCGGATCGGGATGGAAGTGAATCGACCCCTCCTCGCGGCGGGACAACCCGAGCGCGGCCGGGCCGGAGAGAAGCGTGTCCAGCCGGCGTCCGGCGTTCTTGTGCGCGATGACCACGGCCATCTCCTCGCGCGAGAAACCGCCCCGCAGGGTGACCGCCCCGCGGCTGTCGCTGACGCCCACGATCACCGCCCCGCGCTGCATCATGGTGGTGGCGACGTGCTTGCCGGCGTTTCCGAGCCCCTCGATGGCCACGGTCATGCCCCGCAAGGGCTCGGCCTGACCCATCAGCTTCTTGAGGAGAATTTCGACCGACATCACCCCGCCCAGGGCCATGGCCTCGGGCCGGAGCTCCGAGCCGCACACTTCGACGGGCTTGCGTGTGATGACCCCCAGCTTGGGGGTTACGCATTCGTAGGTGAAGGGCTGGGTGAAGAACACGATCCGATCCGTGGATGGCAGCAGGTCTCCGGCGGCGGTGATGGCGCGGGTGGCCCGCTCCAGCACTTCGCGCCGCGCCTGAAGGTGGGGATCGTCGGTCGCGGCGGGAATCTCGGAGCGGGCCTCGCACAGGATGTTCACGATCTCCCAGAAGTGCTCCTTGACCTTGTCGCGGGTGAGACCCGGCGGAGGCATCAGCGCCCACAACCGCGCCTCGTGCCGCCGCGAGAGCAGCGGGGCCCGCTCGAACCAGTCCACCGCCAGGGCCTCGCCCGGCGGCAGCCGCGCCAGCAGCGCCGACTCCTGCATGATCCGCTGGTTGTCCAGCAGGGTCTTCAGATACCACGTCAGCACCTCCGGCTCGCCGCATTCATCCAGGCTGCGCGCGGACAACGCCACGGACAACGCCCGCAGGACCGGCTCCCGGCGGTGGTAAAGCTGGTCCTCGTTCTGCTGGATTTCGCCCGTGCCGAAGAAGATCTGGGTGATCTCGCGGTACTGGACCGGCGTGGGCGCCGTCGCCCGGGGCAGGGCCGCCAGGGCGCGCCGAAGCCGGTCCCGCGATCCGGGCAGCAGCACGGAGTGCTCCATTTGCATCCGGGCCGCCGCTTTGGCCAGGGCGCATTCCTGGGGCGCATAATTCGACGCCGCCAGCAATTCCCTCAGCCGCGCCGTCATGTCATCGTCCCCGATGACAATGCCTGGATCGGTTTGGAGCAGGGCGCGCAGATGGCCCTCGACCACGTGGGTGGGCAGTTGCAGGTTCAGCCGCGCCGTCAGGGTCGAGTTGGTCTCCGCGGCATGCACGATCCGGTTGTGCGCAATGCGGCCGGCCCGGGTCAGCATCTCCGCCGCCCGGTTCATCATCGATTCGATGAGACGCTTGTCCCGCCCGACCGCCTCCTCCGTCCCCTGCAAGGCCGGTTTCAGACAGTACCGGCCAGCGGCCGCGTCAAACTCGCGGATGGCGCAGAGCATCAGCCCCTCGCTGCCGGCGAACGGCGCCCCGGTGGCCTGGCTTTTCAGGCTCATGCTCAGGCTTTCGCCCACCATGAACTCGCGCATGGCCTGCCGCACCACCTCGTCGGCTTCGGCCTGCGAGGCCCACCGTTCCCGCGCCGGGCCGGGCCTCACCTCCACCCCGCCCTGGCCGTCGGCCACGAACGGCGGCCCCTGTTCGAGCAGGTCCTCCGGATACACCAGCTTCAGCGCGCCTTTTCCCACCTTCCCCTGGATGAGATGGTGGGTCTCCACCAGGATGAAACTGACCTCGGAGGCGGCGTCGGGGATGTCGCCCTCCTGCTCCAGCACGCTGTGCGGGCTGAAGATTGCCCGCAGGTCCTCGCGCGAGAGATGCAGGTGCTGCGCCGCCTGCCGGATGCGCTCGGCGATAAGCCGGAGCAGGCCGTTGCGCGGGACCTGCTCGCCGAGGATGGCGCTCAAGCCCAGCCCGCCATCGTCCCGAACCGATCCCGGGACGGCCCCACCTCGCCGCGAGACGGCAGCTCCGCGCCCTGATTCTTCTGCTTGCATCGGACGCAACAATACCCCGGCCCCGCGCGCGCGCAAGACTGACCCACCGGCCGATTACATTCCCGGCGTCATTTTCCACTGTTCAACGGGGGCCGGCCGCGGATAATGCCGCGAAAAAGAAAGGCATCGCATATGGGCCTGCTCGACTACATCAAAACCCAGCTCCTCGAAATCATCCAGTGGCAGGACGACTCGCGCGACACCGTCTCCTGGCGCTTCCCGGACATGGATAAGGAAATCAAGCGCGGGGCCCAGCTCATCGTGCGCGAGTCCCAGGTGGCCCAGTTCGTGTACCTGGGCCAGTTCGGGGACACCTTCGGCCCGGGCAAACACACTCTCGTCACCGACAACATCCCGGTCTTGAGCCAGTTGAAAGGATGGAAATACGGCTTGGAATCGCCCTTCAAGGCCGACGTCTATTTCCTCAACACCCGGCTCTTCACCGGCAACAAGTGGGGCACGGCCAACCCGGTGATGATGCGGGACCCGGACTTCGGGATCGTGCGCGTGCGCGCCTACGGCACTTACGATTTCCGGGTCGTGGACCCGCCCCTCTTCCTCAAGGAGGTGGCCGGCACGGATGACAACTTCCGGCTCGACGAGTTCGCGGACACGATGCGCTCGCGGATCGTGAGCGTGTTTTCGGACGCCCTGGCGACCGCCAAGGTGCCGGTGCTGGATGTGGCGTCCCGTTACCAGGAACTGGGCGAAGCGCTGCTTCCCATCATCAACCCCGCCATCAGCGCCAAGTACGGCCTGGAGATGCCGAGCTTTATTGTCGAGAACATCTCGCTGCCGCCGGAGGTCGAACAGGCCATCGACAAGCGCAGCAGCATGGCTGCCATCGGCAACCTGAACGATTACGTGAAGATGCAAATGGCGGACGGCATGGCCAAGGGCGAGGGCGGCGGCGGCGCCGGCGGCATGGCCGCCCAGTTCGCCGTGGGCATGGCCATGGCCCAACAGATGATGCAGCAAACCGGCGGCGTCCTGGCCCAGGGCACCCCGCCCGCGGCGCCGGGCGGACCTCCGCCCGTTCCGGGTCTGCCGGAACTTCTCAGCCCCGCCGACGCCGCCCGCATCCTGGGCGTGAGCGAGAGCGATGTGCTGGCCGCCCTGGCGGACGGCTCTTTGAAGGGCAAAAAGATCGGCGCCGCCTGGCGGATCACCCGGGCCGCGCTGGATGAGTTCCTGAAGAGCTGACCTCCATGAGCGAGGCCACGGCCCGGCAGAAGTTCTCGTGTCCGGCCTGCGGCGGCGAGGCCCGCTGGGAGCCTGCCCGGCAGGCGCTGGTGTGTCCGTTCTGCAACACCGTGTCGCCCGCCCAGGTCGAGCTTGCTCCGAGCGGCGACCCGGTCATCCAGGAGCACGACCTGGCGGCGGCCATGCGGAGCATTCCCGACACCGCCCGCGGCTGGCAGGCGCAGAAGACCTCGGTCCGGTGCCAGAGCTGCCAGGCCATCTCCGTGTTCGATCCCCAGCGCGTCGGCCAGCGCTGCGATTTTTGCGGCTCGAGCGCGCTCGTGCCTTACGAGGAGATCAAGGAGGCGTTCCGCCCCGAGAGCCTCCTGCCCATGAAGATCGGCGAACCCCAGGTGCGCGACAGCATTCGCCGCTGGTATGCCAGCCGGTGGTTCGCTCCCAACAAGCTCAAGCGCCTGGCGTCCACCGACACCGTCAAGGGACTCTATATCCCTTACTGGACCTTCGACGCCCAGGTGCATGCGGATTGGACCGCCGAAAGCGGCTATTATTACTACGTCACCGAGACCTACCGGGATTCGAACGGCCAGACTCGCACCCGGCAGGTGCGCAAGGTGCGCTGGGTCCCGAGCAGCGGCGCCCTCGATCACTTCTTCGACGACGAGTTGGTGCCCGCCTCCAAAGGCGTGCATCCGGGTTTGCTTCGGGGCATCGAGCCCTTTCCCACCACCACCGATCTTCAGCCCTACAACCCGGGCTTTCTCTCCGGCTGGGTGGTCGAGCGCTACCAGATCGACCTGCTGGCCGCCGCCCGCCACGCCCGCGAGCGGATGGACGCCGAAACGGAGCGGCTCTGCGCCGCCCAGGTGCCCGGCGACACCCATCGCAACCTCGACGTCCACACCCGCTATTCCCGCCAGACCTTCAAGCATCTCCTGGCCCCCATCTGGATGTTGCGCTACAACTTCGGCCAGCGCAGCTTCCAGGTGGTCATCAACGGCTACACTGGCCGCATCGCCGGCGAGTACCCCAAGAGTTGGGTGAAGATCACCCTCGCCGTGCTGGGGGCCTTGCTGCTGGCTGGCGGCCTCTTCTTGCTCGCTCGCTCCTAGACGCAGGTCCGCCCTTCGGGCGGGCGCCCCTGCCTCCGGCCCCGTTCTCGCGGAAACGGGCCCGCGCTTCTGCCAACTTCCGCAGGGATTACACTTCTGTAATGGAGGCGAAAGGTTCTGCTCATGTCCGCAGGGTCTATTACTGCAGGTGAACGAAATGAACCTTCGAGCGAAAGGACAAACTACGATGAAACAGATTAATCGAAGCCGAATCGCCCGGGTCTCCCTGACCCTGGCGGGTGTGATCGCGGTGGCGGGATTGACGGCCGCTTTCAAGGACAAGCCCGCGGCAGCCACCGTCAACGTGTCAGTCAGCGACAAACCCTTGCAGCGAAGCGCCGCCGCCGGGTTGTCGTATTCTCATCTCGTCAAGGCGGTGACGCCCAGCGTCGTCAAAGTCGTGACCACCGGCAAAGCCCAGCCGGTGGGGTTTGAGGGACTGCCCGGATTCAACGATCCGATGTTCCGCAGATTCTTTGGCGAACCGTTCGGGGGCCAGCCCCGCACGCCTGCGCCCCGGCAGCAGGGCCAAGGTTCGGGAGTGATCGTCAGCGAGGACGGCTATATTCTCACCAACAACCACGTGGTGGATGGGGCGGACGAAGTGAAGGTGGGCCTCCAGGACGGGCGCGAGTTTGCCGCCAAAGTGGTGGGCCGCGACCCCCGCAGCGATGTGGCCGTGCTCAAGGTGGACGCCCGGAAACTGCCCCACCTGACGCTGGCGGACAGCGAGAAGGTCGAGGTGGGCGACGTGGTGCTGGCCATTGGCAATCCCTTCGGGATCGGCCAGACGGTCACCATGGGCATTGTCAGCGCCACCGGACGCGGCAACATGGGCCTGGATTACGAGGATTTCATCCAGACCGATGCGGCCATCAACCCGGGCAACTCGGGAGGCGCGCTGGTGGATACGGAAGGGCGGCTGCTGGGCATCAACACCGCCATCCTGAGCCGCAGCGGCGGCAACCAGGGCATCGGCTTTGCCATCCCCGCCAACCTGGCCAGCACGGTGATGACCAGCCTCATCCAGGATGGGCATGTCTCGCGGGGCTATCTCGGCGTCATGATCCAGGACCTGACCCCGGCGCTGGCCGAGCAGTTCAAGCTCAAGGACCAGTCGGGAGCCCTCGTGGGCGATGTGACGCCCGATGGCCCGGGAGCGAAGGCCGGGCTTAAGAGCGGCGACGTGGTCGTCGAGTTCAATGGAAAGAAGGTCGAGAACAGCCGCCAGCTCAAGCTGCGGGTGGCCTCGGTCAAACCCGGCAGCGCTGCCACCGTGAAGCTGCTTCGCGATGGCGCCCCGAAGACTCTGAGCGTCAAACTGGACGAGCTGCCTGGCGAGCCCAGGCTGGCCAAGGCCGGCGCCGGCGCGGACCGGACCCATGACGCCCTGGACGGCACGACGGTCGGGGACCTGGGCCCGCGCGAGCGGCAGTCGGGCCGGATTCCCGCGCACGTCAAAGGGGCGCTCGTGACCGAAGTCCAGCCGGGCTCGGCCGCGGCCGAAGCCGGCCTCCGCCCCGGCGACGTCATTCAGGAAATCGACCGCAAACCCGTGCGCAACGCCGACGAGGCCGTCAAGCTCTCCGAGCGTGAGACCGGCGGCAAGACCCTGCTCAAGGTGTGGAGCAACGGCGGCAGCCGGTTTGTGATCGTGGAGGACGGCAAGGCCGGTTGAGACACGCAGTTTCCCATGGCATTCAGCCCCGCTCGGGCGCAAGCCCGCGGGGCTTTTTGCCTTGGCAGGGAAGGGCGCGCCTCCGGGCGGGCTCGAGCAGGCTTGCGCGGCGGGCTCTTTTGTGGAAAAGAACACCTGTGACGGG
Source organism: Verrucomicrobiota bacterium (assembly GCA_022711695.1). Taxonomy (GTDB): domain Bacteria; phylum Verrucomicrobiota; class Verrucomicrobiia; order Limisphaerales; family JACRJZ01; genus JACRJZ01. The sequence goes on from JAKLEJ010000035.1 coordinate 8,842, forward strand.
GACGAAGTTCATTCTAAGTCACGGCAGGGGCGACGCCGGGCCTGAACCGGACGAGAGCGCCCCTAGCCGCCCTGCGATTCTATGAAAGTCCATCTTGCTTACGGTCAAGGTCTCCTGCCGGTCGAACTGCCGGACGGCTGCGCCACGGTCATCACCCCCTCGCACAAGCCCGGACTCTCCGACGAGCGGGCGGCGGTCCTGGCCGCGCTCGAAAAGCCGGTGGCCGCGGCGCCCCTGCGCGAGCAGGTTGGCCCCAGCGACCGCGTTTGCATCATCTTCACCGACATCACCCGCGCCACGCCCAACCACCGCCTCATCCCCTGGCTGCTCGAACATCTGTCCCGCCTTTCCCGCGAGAACATCACGCTCCTGAACTCGACGGGGACGCACCGCCCCAACACGCCGGCCGAGTTGGAGAAGATGCTGACGCCGGAGGTGGCGGCCCGCTACCGCGTGGTCAACCACGTGGCGGAGGACACGGAGGCGCTGGCGCCGCTGGGGACAACGCGCGCCGGCGCGCCCGTGCTCATCAATCGTCTAGCCGTAGAGGCCGACCTGCGCATCTTGACGGGCTTCATCGAGCCGCATTTCTTCGCCGGGTTCAGCGGCGGCCCCAAGGCGATCATGCCCGGCGTAGCCGGGTTGAACACCGTGATGAGCAATCACGGCGCCCGCAACATCGGCGATCCGCAAGCCGCCTGGGGCGTCACCGAGGGCAATCCCATCTGGGAGGAGATGCGCGACATCGCCTTGCGCTGCGGCCGGAATTTCCTGCTGAATGTCTCGCTGAACGAGCAGCGGCAGATCACCGGGGTCTTTGCGGGGGATCTGCTGGCGGCGCACCGGGCGGGCATCGAGTTCGTGCGGGCCTCGGCCATGCAGCCGGTCGCGGCCCCGTTCGACATTGTTCTCACGACCAACAGCGGCTACCCTTTGGACTTGAACCTCTACCAGGGTGTCAAAGGAATGAGCGCCGCCGCCCGGATCGTCAAGCCCGGCGGTCTGATCATCCTGGCGGCCGAATGCCGCGAGGGGGTGCCCGCCGGCAGCCCGCTGGACAAGCTGCTGCGACGCGTGTCCAGCTCCGAGGAACTGCTCGGTCTTCTGTCCCAGCCCGGCTTCAGCCACCCCGAGCAGTGGCAATCCCAGATCCAGGCCCTGATCCAGCGCAAGGCCGAGGTCCAGGTCCATTCCTCCCTGCCGGACGAAACGGTGCGCGCCGCCCATCTCATTCCCTGCCGCGACATTGCGGCCGAGGTCCGCCGCCGCCTGGAAACTCTCGGACCCCAGGCCCGGATCGCCGTGCTGCCGCAGGGACCGCTCACCATCCCTTACCTGAAGAACGGGGCCTAGTCCGCGTTCAGCAGACCGTTCAGAGGCGCGTAATCGTCGCTGAGGATCAGCGACTGGTCGCTGGCGTAGCCCGGCGTGGGGCGAAGCGCGCGCAGGTGGCCTTTGAAGCCTGGAACCGTAATGACGCGGCGTTGGACCAGGTCGTCGGCCTTCTGCTGGAGCGTTTCGGCCGTCTGCGCCCTGGCTGAGCGCGTGGCCAGCAGGACCACGTTTTGCGAGGTGGCCGCGTGAAACTGGTACACCTGCGGAAACACGACATTCAGGGTCTGGTGGATGGCCGCCACGATGTCCTGTTTGCGCCGCGGCCGCACCGGCGAGATGACATTGTAGGCGAGCACCCCGTTCTCGCTGAGACGGTCGAAGGCCAGGGCGAAGAACTCCCGCGTGACCAGCGAATACGGCAGGTAAGACCCATAGCGGTTGGCGGTGTAGGCGTCCATGACGATCAGGTCGAACTTCTGCCGGCTTCGCCGCAGATGTTGCCGGCCGTCGGCCACGGTCACTTTCAACGTCGGGGATTCCCGCAAAAAGAAATAGTCCCGCGCCACCCTGACCACTTTCGCGTCCAGTTCCACCGCTTCGAAAGTGACCTGGGGGTGGAAGCGCTGGAAGGCGCGGGGCACGCTGGCGCCTCCCAACCCCACCATCAGCACATTCGTGATCCGCTCGTTCCAGAGCCAGGGCAGATGGAAAAACTCGGTGTACTCGAAGTGTCCCTTGAGCGGATCCTGGAGGGACATCCGGCTCTCCATGGCGTCGTCGAAGAACAGGGTCCGCATTCCCTGGTAATCCGTCACCACGATTCGGTGATAGGCCGAGGTGGTCTCGTAGATCACCTCCGCCCGCGCCCCGTGGAACGCGACGAGCAAGGCCAGACAGGCCCAACGCAGCTTGCGGTGCGCGGCACTCATAATTCAGGACTCCTGGGCGGCAGCCGGCTCCGCCGGCAACCGGTCCATCAGCACGCTGCCCGCTCCCAGCGCGGCGGTCAAGGCTCCAGTCGCGCGGAAAATCTGCGTCAGACTCATGGCGTCGATCAGCACATAGCCGGAGACGAACACCCCGGCGATGCTGCCGGCGGTGCTGGCCGCATAGACCAGGCCGCTGGTGCGGCCCACCGCGGAGACCGACGGCGTCAGCAGGCGGATCATGTAGGGCGAGAGCGTGGCCAGCGCGAAACAGGGCAGCAGGAAGAGCAGCGCGCTCCCCAGGGCGGGGTCGAGCTTCTGCCAGAGCAGCGGGATGGGCTGGTCCGCGGGATGCCGCATCACGATCGCCTCGAGGAGGAAGCCCGTGCAGTTGGGGATCAGGCCGACAAAGAGCCCGGCGGGAACGAGCAGGACGGCGAGAAACCCGGCGCGCCGAAACCGGTCGGCGAGATGGCCGCCCACAAAGTAGCCCAACGCCAGCGCGATCAGGATCACGCCGATCTGGCTGGTCCACACGTAGAAGGCTCCGCCGAAGTCCTTGCCCAGGTAGCGAGCCCCGACGATCTCAAGGATCATCAGGGCGAACCCCCCGAGGAACACCAGGGCCATTGCCGTCAGGTTGCGCATGGGCCGCAGGGTAGCCCACCGCTCCCGCCGAGTCAAAGGCGCCCGCCCCCTCGAAGGCCGGCCGCCGAAGGCCAGGCGGCGAGCGGCAGGCCCGTCTCGGCCTCGATTTGCAGCAGACGGTTATACTTGCTGAGGCGCTCGGATTGCGTGATGGAGCCGATCTTGATCTGCTGGCCCTGCCAGCCGACCGCGAGGTCTGCCAGCCAGTGATCCTCGGTTTCGCCGCTGCGAGCGCTGACGGTGACCTGCCAGCCCGCCTGGCAGGCCAGGTCGCGCGCCTCCAGCGCCTCGGACAAACTCCCCACCTGGTTGACTTTCAGCAGCAGCGCGGTGGCGGCCCGGGCCTGAATGGCGCGACGGATGCGCTCCGGCTGGGTGCACAGGAAGTCGTCCCCCAGCACCAGGGCGCGCGGGCTGAGCGCCGCGCACAAGGCCGGCCAATGCTCCCAATCCTCCTCTGCCAGGCCGTCCTCGACGCTGACGATCCGATAATGTTCAACCCATTGCGCGAGGCGTTCGATCATGCCGCGGCTGGTCAGAGTTTCCGCGCCCAGATCGTAACCGGAGCTGCCATGAAAATGCGTCGAGGCCACATCCACCGCCAGCACGACATCGCGTCCCGGCGCCAGCCCCGCCGCTTCGATCGCCCCCAAGGCATCCTCAAACATGGACTCGACGTTCGGGAATGGCGGGGCCTGCCCTCCCTCATCGGCGCGGAGCAGTCGCATGCCATACTTCCGGGCGACCCGCTCCGCCGCGCTCATGTAAACCGCGTAGGTCATGGACAAGGCTTCGTCCATCGTGCGGGCCGAGGCCGGCACGACCAGCACGTCCTGGATGGGCGCCTGCCGGCCGGCGTGTTTGCCCCCACTGAAGAGGTTGATGGTGGGCCGGGGCAGCCAGGCCAGACCGGTTCCCGCCATCTCCGCCAGGTGACGGTAGAGCGGAAGGCGTCGCTGCGCGGCTGCGGCTCGAGCGTAAGCCAGCGACACCGCCAGGATGGCGTTGGCGCCCAGGCGGGATTTGTTCGGCGTGCCATCCAGTTCGATCAGGGCCGCGTCCAGATCCTGCTGGCCGTCGAAGCCGCGACCCCGCAAGGCAGGCTGCAGTGCGGCGTTCACGCTGGCCACCGCCTTGCGGCAGCCCAGCCCCGCATAGCGGGAGGGGTCGCCGTCGCGCAGTTCGAGCGCCTCGGCGCGGCCGGTTGAAGCGCCGGAGGGAACCGAGGCAACGCCCCGGCTTCCGTCCGCCAGGTCGCACACGGCCTCCACGGTGGGCCTGCCGCGGCTGTCCAGAATCTCACGGGCGGTGACGTTGTGAATCACGTGCATAATATCAGGGCCGCAGAGCGGTCGATTCGGCGAAACGCTCGATCAGTTCCAAGGGCGAGCGAGCGGGACAATCCATCAAGGATAGTGCCGCCTGGCGCTGGCGGTCGCGCTCGCCGGCGGTTAGGTATTCGAGGGGAGACCGGCCGTCCACCCTCGCCAGGAGACAGCCCAGGCAATGCCGGACCGCCCGTGCCGGCAGATCGTCTTTCGAGGCAGGTTCTCCGGCCTCGCCGGCGTAAGCCGTCCAGAAGAGCCTGGCCGCGTCCAGAAGCGCCTCGCGGCATCCCGGAACGTGATGCGCCTTGCTTAGCAGATGGGTGAGGGCGAAGCCGAGGTCGAAGGCGGGATCCCCAAAATGGGCGACCTCGTGATCGAGCAGGATCAAACGATCCAACCGGATCAGGATGTTCTTCGGACTGTAGTCGCCATGGACGAACGTCACGCGCCGCCCGCGCGTTTCCTCGATCAGTTGAGCAAAGAAGCTGGCCGCGGCAGGATTCCTCTCAGCCGCTGTCTGGTAATAGGGCGCCAGGCGGAGGGAGTCGAAGAAGGAGCGATCCGCCAGCGCGGCCGCCAACTCCGGGCCGGCCTGGCATCCCCGGCGGTGCACGGTCCCCAGCAGGCGGCCGAACTCGGCGACATGCCGGGGCGCAAGGCGTCCGGCCAGCAGGAGGCTCTTCCAGTTGTCATGCGGCTCGGGCACGGCTTGCATGGCGAGGATGTGGTTCGACAGATCCTCGAACACGAGCGGCACGACCGCGCCCGCGGGCGCCAGCTTCGCCAGCCACCGCAGGGCCTCGGCTTCGCGATGGACGCGCTCCGGGCTCGAGCGCCAATCCATGGCCACCCGCAGTTTCTCCAGCGCCTGCTTCAGCACCCAGGCTTCACCCGAGGCGCGCCGAACCCGAACGGTTCGATTGGAGACACCCCCCGCCAGGATGCGGATCTCCGGGGTCTCCCCGGAGTCAATCCGTCCTGCCCGCCGCAGGTAAGCCAGCAGTTCGCCGGGATGCTCGATGTCAACCGTCATGCGCGCGCGCCGCCTCCCTCAGCCGCCGATCTCCTTCAAGGTGACGGCCCGCTGCCGATACACGGCCTCGCGCATGAGCAGGCAGGTCAGCACCGCGTCGCGGCCCAGCGAAGGCGGCGCGATCGAGGGCGAACGCGTTCGAACCGACTTGATGAACGCCTCGAACGCCAGTTTGGAGTTGTCGATGTCCTTGTCGCCGGCAAAGCCAAACCGGTCCTCTTTGGAGGCGTCGCGGTAGGAGAAACGGCCGGTGTTGAAATCGACGCCGCCTTTCGTGCCGATCAGGTAGGAATACTCCTTGTCGAAGAGCCGCGGCGGCAGCCAGCTATGAATGATGTTCACCACCACCCCGTTTTCGTACTCCAGCACCCCCGAGTAGTAGTCGTGCACGTTGCGGTCGGCCTGCTGGTCCTTGAAGAAGCGGTCGCTGCCCAGGCCCATGGCCCGCCGCGGCTTGCAGCCGTTGGCCCAGTTCATGATGTCCCAGTTGTGCACCGCCTGCTCGACCATCCAGTCGCCGCTGCGCTCCTTGCGCCCGAACCAGTCCTTAAGCGGCCCCCAGGAGTTGGACCAGCAGACCCGCCCTTCGACCAGTTCGCCCAGTTCCCCGGCAT
>JAKLEJ010000350.1 GCA_022711695.1 Verrucomicrobiota bacterium
CCGGCGCGTCTCCGCATACCCTGTCTTAAGCCATTTTCTGCCCTTTTACGCGGTGGCGTTCTTCTTTGTCTGCAACCGCCACTACCCCCAGGCGGCCAATGTGAACCATGCCCTCGTCTTCGGGCTGAGCCTGGTTCATTACGTCTGGCAGGAGACGCTCATCGCGCTCGTCCTGCTGCTGACAGCCCTGGCCTTGGGCCGATGGTTCCCGCGCGCCGCGCTGGCATGGTTCGATGCCGTCGCCCTCCTGCTCCTGCTGACGGCCATCGTGGATTTGAAACTCACGCGCAACATGGGGTGCCGTCTGGACTATCAGGCCCTGATCGTCAGTAACAACCTGACGCTCACCTGGCGGACGATTCGGCCTTATGCCGGCCAGTTGGCTTTGGCCGTGCTTGTGGCGTCAGGGACCTACCTGGCGTCGATTCGGTTGGGCCGCTGGCGGACAGGTTTCGGAGGCCAGCCAGGCGGGCTCTCGCGAATGCGGGCGGCCGCGTTCCCTGCTGCCGCTGCCCTCCTGTTCGCGCTGGCCGCCCCGGCCCTGGTCAACGACGACAAGGCGGCGGGGATGGGAATCGGGCACGTGGTTTCCACAAGCCCGCTCGTCACCGGGTGGAAGATCCGGAGATTGGACGCCGCCCAATTCGATCAGGCCGCCCGAACCCTGCGCTTGCCCTCGCTGGAGGCGGGCCGCCCGGAGGCCCCGGCGACCACCCGCGCCCCACGCCCCCTGAACGTGGTGCTGATCCTCATGGAATCGTCGTGCAACCGGTATCTCTCGCTCTTTGGGGCCGCTGACGAAACCCAGCCCAGGCTCAAACGCTACCGCGACCGGATGGAGGTCTTCCCCGACTTCTACGCCAATTTCGTCAACTCGCTGAACGCGCGTTTCGCGGTGGTCAGCGGCATCTATCCCTGCCGGCCCTACGTCACCATGGTCAATGCGCGGTTGCCGGCGCCCTCGCTCTTCGACATCCTCCACGACCAGGGCTGCGTGGTTTCGCTGTTCGATTCCTGCTACCGGGACTACCAGCGTTGGGGCGATTACGTGGCCTGCCGGCGCATCGACCATTTCTACGATGCCGGCAACATGCCGGGAGCGCGCGAGGACCAGCGGGTGTCCTGGGGGGTGGCGGAAGACGTCACCCTGGAGGCCATCAAACGCCAGTTCAACCTGCATACCTCCCGTGGCGAGCGCTTCTTCCTCACTTACATGCCGGTGGCGCCGCATATGCCGTACGACGCCCCGTCGGCCGAGTTCGAGGTCTTCCCCAACGGACTTGGCCCCTTGAACAACGATTACACCGGTCGCTACAAGAACCAGCTTCTCTACATGGACTGGGTGCTCGCCAGTCTGCTGGACGAACTGCAGCGGCTCAATCTCCTGGACAACACCCTGGTCGTCATCACCAACGACCATGGGGAAATGGTCGGCGAAGACGACGGCAAGCTGGGCCATGGGTGGAACCTCGAGCCCTGGCTGGCCAATGTCCCGTTGATCGTCATGGATCCGGCGCGGCAGGGGTGGCGGGTGAACCCGACTCGCGGCTCCCAGGTTGACGTGCTGCCCACCGTGCTGGACCTCTTGGGCGTGCCTCTGCCGCCCCGCGAGCTCTACCAGGGTGTCTCCCTGTTCGATTCTGCCGCCAATCGCGACAAGGCGATCTATCTGAGTTCCCACAAGCCCCGTGCGCTCATTCGCGGCGACCGCTTCATCCTCGAGGAGGATTCGAAAAAGAGACCCGCGGGCGCCGCGGAACGGGTCCGGGTCTTTCAAATCGGCGCCCGCGGCGTTCAGACCGTCTTCCAACCGTTGGAGGAGCGGGCCGCCGTCAGAGCCGAGCTCGATCTCTTCGAGACGTTTCAGCGGTCCTTCATCGCGCACTATGCGCATTACCGGGAGCTGGCGGGCAGGAGCCGAGCCCGGTCGCAATGAGACCCTGCCCCGGGGTTGGGGCTGCGGCGCCGGAAATTTTCCGATTTTTCTCTCGGCTCAATTGCGCAGTTCGGGTATATTGAGACCAGAGTTGGGCCAGCCGCGGGTGTCGAGACGACTGGCCTTCGAGAAAGGAATACTATGGAGACCCATTTTGAAGCGTTGGAGCATTCGCAGAGCGAGTTGGCGCGGGAGCGCATGACTGAGGACTTGAAGGCATTGGCCCGGGATGCCGAGGAACTGCTCAAGTCCACGGCGGGCGACGTCAGCGAAAAGACCAAGGAGGTCCGGTCGAGGCTGGCGGCGGCCTTGGAGCGGGCCAAGGCCAGTTGCGTCGAAGTGGAACAGCGGGCGCTGGTCACGGCCCGCGAGGCGGCCAGGAAGGCCGACACGGTCATTCGCGCGCATCCCTACGAATCCATCGGGGTTGCCTTTGGGGTTGGCCTGCTGATCGGCGTGCTGGTCTCTCGCAAGTAAGGCATGCCCGAGCCCGAAACCACCTCGGGCGGACTGCGCGGAACGGCGAGCCGGCTGGCCGGCTCGCTGCTGGCGCTGCTCCAGAACCGGCTGCAGATCCTGTCGGTCGAGTTGCAGGAGGAGAAGTGCCGGGCGGCCAGCCTGCTGCTGTGGCTGGGCGCGGCCCTGGCCGTGGCCACCGTGGGTTTGGGCCTGGCGGTTCTCACCCTGGCGGTGCTCGCCTGGAAAGTGGGCGAGTTGACCGGGCTGATTGTCCTGACCGCGCTGGTGATCCTGACCGCGCTGCTGCTCTTCCGGCAGTTTCGCCTCCGCCTCAAGCAGGGGCCGCCGCCTTTCGCCGCCACCATCGCCGAATTCAAGAAGGACCGCGAATGGGTTCAGGGCAAACATTAGACGATCTGGCGCGGCAGAAGCGCCTGCTGCTGGTGGAAGCGGACCTGCGCCGCGCCGTGCTGGCCGTGGAACTGGACCGCGCCGCCCGGCCGCTGCACTGGCTCGGGCAGGCCGGGCATCAGGCGAGAAGATGGCGTCCGGTGTGGCTGGTGGCTGCGCCGCTCCTGGGCTTCATGCTCGCCCGGCGCGCTCGCGGCCTCGGGAGATGGATCGAGCTGGCAGTTGGCGCCGCGCGCATCCTGCCTCAGATCGCCGGCTTCCTCCACAAATCGAGCCCGCCCGCCCGCCCCGGGGCCGGGCAACCCCCGTCGTCCTCCGCAGGAGCGGCTGCTTAGCGCATCCGCACGGCGCAGGTTCCCAGTCCCCCGCGGTAATAGTTGAACTGCACGTTGGGATGGTCTGCGAGCAGCGACATCGGCACGGCGGTGTCGGCGATGCCTTTGGAGATCATGTAGGCCGTCAACCGTTGACCAAAGGGATTGTCGTGCGTTCCAGCCTGCCAGATGGAGACCTTGTCCGCCTTCCAGGTTTCCACGGGGCCCACGCTGATGGCCATGGTGGGCACCAGGGCAATGTTCCCGCCGCCGCTGGTGCGGGCGTTCTGCGCCACCGTGAGCGGGTGCAGCTTCACCACCCGGGTGGCCAGCTTGCGGTATTCGGCGGGTGACGGCGGCGCGTCCTTGTGGCGCCCGACCCGCTGCGGCGGATCGTTGAAGGCCCAGTGTTTCACGTCGCCCTGGCCGCCCTGCATCACGGCGCAGCGCACGCCCGCGTCCCAGCTCCGGCGATACGGCGCGGTGTCGGCCTTCGGGAAATGCAGGTTCGCGTCCGGCATGACGAGGTCCTTGCGGATGCGGCTGAAGCACAGCTCGCGATCGGCCCTCTCGAACGAGAGCGGGTGCGTGACCGGCGCTTCCCGGCCGTCGAGAAACCACTCGTCCATGCCCCAGAAATGCGCGGAGCGGACGTTGAGGTTCAGGTCGTTGACGAGCCGCGCCACGAGCGGCAACTGCTCCGTCGGCCCGATCGGCCCGCAGATGCCGACCGGATTGTCGGGCGTGGATTGCCGCCAGGCGGTGATGTATTCGAGCGCCTCGGCGAGGTAAAACTCCTCGATCGAGTCATACATCACGACCTTGAAGCCGGGCCGCGAGAGCTTGAGCATTTTCTCCGGCGTCAGCGCGGCGGCGTCGCGGACGAGGTCGGCGTCAAGGGTGGTGTAATCCCACCAATCGGGGGCGATGGAACTGAGTTTGCGGGGCATGGGTTGTCCTTTGGTTGAACCGTTGAACCGTCAAATCGTAAACGGGTCGTTCCGTCATCGTGTAGCTGAGTTTCGGTGGATGGGGAAAGAACTCAACAATAATTTGGGCAAATCCCACCGTCTGCAATTCTTGCCTTCCGCGAACGCCAAGGACATATTGTGCCCATGACAGCAGACAGTCTGACCTTGCCTTTGGCGCCCGATTTCGTCGGCCA
>JAKLEJ010000351.1 GCA_022711695.1 Verrucomicrobiota bacterium
CGGCTGAAACGGTGCTGCAGGCAATCACCGTGCAGGTTGGCCGAACGGGCGTGCTGACTCCCGTCGCGGAACTCGAACCGGTGTTTGTTCAGGGCTCCACCATTTCAAGGGCCACCCTGCATAACGAAGGGGACATCGCAAAGAAGGACATCCGAATCGGGGACACCGTCGTGATCCGCAAAGCGGGCATGGTCATTCCGGAAGTGGTGGAAGTGGTGAAGTCGAAGCGGCCCCGGGGGACAAAGCCATTTGATTTCGTCGGGCACATCGGGGGCAAGTGCCCCGCCTGCGGGGGCCCGATCGCCCGCGAAGAGGTTGCCGCGGGCAACAAGAAGGAAGTCGCCTGGCGCTGCCAGAACGTGGCTGGATGCCCGGCGCAGAAGATGCGGCGGCTCGAGCATTTCGCCCAGCGAAGGGCGCTCGACCTCGAGTCGCTAGGGGGAATCGTGGCCGAGAAGCTGGTCGAGACCAGGCTGGTCGAAGAACCGCTGGACCTGTTCGAGCTCCCGCAGGAGAAACTGGCCGGCCTCAACCTGGGCACGGCGGAGGAACCTCGAGTGTTCGGCGAGAAGAACGCGGGCAAGCTCCTCGAAGCCGTGCAGCGCGCGCGCGCGCTTCCGCTCGCGCGTTGGCTGCTGGCCCTGGCGATTCCCGAGATAGGAGAGGAAACCGCTTATGATCTGGCAGGTTATTTTCCCGACTTGCCGGCGCTGGTGTCGTCGCCTCTGCTGGCAGACACCTTCCGCCTCGGAGAAATGCGCCGGATGTTTCAGGAGAACAGCATCCCCAGGAATCAGCAGCACCCCCTGACCGAGCAGGAAGTCAAAGTGCGCAGGCAGCGCCAGCAGGAGGCAAAGGCGGTCGGAGGTCCGATCGGGAGGCGGCTGCTGGACGCGGGCTTCGCCAAACCGGGCGCCGGTGCTTCCGCCAATGATTGGCAGGTTGTGAGCCTGGTGGGGCCCGTCGCGGCAAAAGCCATCCTGGACTGGGCCGGCAGCCAGGCTGGCCGTCAGATATTGCGGCGCATGAAAGAGCTCAAGCTCTCGCCGGCCGGAGGCACGGCGGCCGGGGGAAAGGCGTCCGGCGAAGAGTCGAGGCCCCTGGCTGGAAAGAAGTTTGTCCTCACCGGCACACTGTCCTCAATGTCTCGCGATGATGCAGCCGCGAAGGTGCGCGCCCTCGGGGGCGACGTGGGCGGCTCGGTGACGAAGAACACAAGCTTCCTCGTCGTCGGGGAGGAGCCTGGCGCCGCCAAAACCGGGCAGGCGAAGGCTTTGGAAGTGCCCACTTTGAGCGAGAAAGAATTCCTGGAAATGCTGAATGCTCCGGAGCCGGCGAAACCCGGTTCGAGCCAGCGCGAACTCTTCTAGCTGCCCTCGGCAGGAGGCCCGACGGGACAGCGCCAAGGAGCCCATCCTGCCAGCCGGAAGCGACGGCGTGCGGCGCAGGCATCCCGCCATCAGCCCTCCAAACCGCAGCAATTCTCATTATGGACCAGATCGGGACGCCGGGTGAGGGCACCCGGCCTACAGGATGACGGTTTCGTGGGGGATGTAGGCCGGGTGCCCTCACCCGGCGGCGGTTGGCACAGTCATAATGAGAATCGCTGTCCAAACCGCTTTGGCGCTTGCGCCGCGCGGGTTTGGCTCAACATTATGCCCCGGTATGGCCGGAGACCGGAAGTTTGAGCCGACTGCGCTTTGCTGCGCTGCTGGAGCTGTATCGCTCCGGCCCGCCCGCCTGTAACTTTCCCTGAGGCGCATGGACCAGCCCAACTCAAGCCCAACCACGCGTGCGGCCGCGGGCGCAAGCAGGCGGATCATCTTGCTTTGCCTGCTGCTTGCGCTGGCGACCGCCGCGGTTTACTGGCCGGTCGCCGGGTTCGGCTTCATCAATTACGATGACCCGGACTACGTCAGCAGCAACCCGCGGGTTCAGGCCGGGCTGACGCTGGAGGGCGCCAAGTGGGCCTTCACGAGTTCCTATTCCAGCAATTGGCATCCGTTGACGTGGCTCTCGCACATGCTCGACTGCCAGATCTACGGCCTGAAGCCCGCCGGCCATCATCTCACCAGCCTGGTCCTGCACATTGCCAGCAGCCTCCTGCTGTTCGGTCTGTTCCAACGCCTGACCGGCGCATTCTGGCGCAGCGCCCTGGTGGCCGCGCTCTTCGCCCTGCACCCCCTGCACGTGGAATCCGTCGCCTGGATCTCGGAGCGCAAGGACGTGTTGAGCGCCTTCTTCTTTCTGCTGACGCTCTGGGCCTACGTGCGGAGTGCGGAATGCGGAGCGCGGAGTGCGGAGTCCAACGCAGCCCGGCCCGCTTCCCGCCTGCCATCTTCCGCCTTCTATCTCCTTTCGCTGCTCTGCTTCGCCCTGGGCCTGATGAGCAAGCCGATGCTGGTCACGCTGCCCTGCGTGTTGCTCCTGCTAGATGTCTGGCCCCTGGGACGGCTCTCCCTGGCGCCCGGCCAGCGTTCCGCCGTGCCGTTGCGCCGCGTGCTGCTGGAGAAGCTTCCCTTCTTCGTGCTTTCGGCGCTTTCGTGTCTGGTGACGTTTCTGGTGCAGCGAGCCAGCGGCGCGGTGATGTCGCTGGCGCACAACCCGTTCGAGCTGCGCCTGGCCAATGCGCTGGTGGCCTACGCGCGTTACCTGGGCAAGACGTTCTGGCCTTCCGACCTGGCGGTCTTCTATCCCTACAGCCGCCTCAGCCTGGACTCGTGGCAGGTCGGGGGCGCCGTGCTGCTCCTGGCGGCGGTTACCGCCGGCATCCTGCGCGCGCGAAACCACCGGCACTGCCTGCTGGTTGGCTGGCTGTGGTTCCTGGGCATGCTGGTGCCGGTGATCGGTCTGGTGCAGGTGGGCAAGCAAGCCCTCGCGGACCGCTACACTTATTTGCCCCACATCGGCTTGTTCCTTCTCGTCGTTTGGGGCGCCGCCGCGGGGGTCGCCCGCCTCAAGCTGCCTCGCTGGATCCCCGCGGCGGCCGCCGCGCTGATCCTGGGGGCGTGCGCGATTCTCACGGCGCGGCAACTGGCGCACTGGCGCGACACCATAATGCTCTTCCAGCACACCGCTAGTGTCACCTCCGGGAACTTCGTCGCTTACGCCGTCATCGGCAACGAGTTCGCCATCCGGAAGAAGTCCGCCGAAGCCATCGAGTGGTGCCAGAAGGCGCTGGCCGTTTCACCCGACTACCCCGAGGCGCATAACACCCTGGGCAACGTTTACGCCACGCTCGGGAAATATGACGAGGCCATCACCCACTACCGGGCGGCGGCGGCGGCCGACCGGCTCTACGCCGACCCGCTCAACGGATTGGCCAACGCCCTGGTCAAGCAAGGCAAATTCGTGGAGGCGGAGGCGCCGGGCCGCGAGGCGTTGCGGCTCGCCCCCATGCACCTGCCGGCCATGTTCAGCCTCGCTACCGCGCTGCACAACCAGGGCAAACTGGCCGAAGCTGCTGATTACTATCGCCAAATCCTGGCGCTGGATCCGAAGCTATTCACCCCTCGCCGGCTCCTGGGCAATATCCTCGTCGCCCAGGGCAAGGCCGATGAGGCCATCCCCGAGTTGCGGCGCGCACTGGAAATCCGGCCTGAGGACGGCGAGGCGCGCACAGTGCTGGGGATGGTGCTGGCCGATAAAGGACTGGCCGATGACGCCGCCGCCCAGTTCCGCGAAGCCACCCGGCTCCAGGCCACCAACGCGCTGGCCCATTATCAACTCGCGCTCATTCATCAAGGACGCAAGGAGACCCGGGCGGCCATCGAGCGCCTGCGTCTCGCGCTCAAGGCCCAGCCCAACTGGCCGGAGTCGCTGAACAACCTGGCCTGGATTCTCGCCGCCAGTTCCGACCCCGCCCTGCGCAATGGCGCGGAGGCGGTGGAACTGGCCGAGCGCGCCTGCGAAATCACCGATTACAAAGAGCCGCTTCTGGTCGGGACCCTGGCGGCAGCTTATGCCGAGGCGGGACGCTTCCCCGAAGCGGTCAGCTCCGCCGAAATGGCCCGCGCGCTGGCGCTGGCCGCCGGTCAGAAGGCAATCGCGCAACGCAACGAGGAACTGCTCGAGCTTTACCGGGCCGGCCGGGCTTACCATGAACCCGAGTAAACCCTCGCGCGCGGCATTCGCCCCCGGCAACGCCTCTCCGCTATGAACGGGAGCCGCTCGCTAAATCGCCCCTTCGCCTGGCTGATCGCCGGCGCGGTGCTGCTCGGCAGCGGATGGGTGTGGTGGCTGTGCCGCCACGACCATAGCATCCCCTTTCTCCCGCAGG
>JAKLEJ010000352.1 GCA_022711695.1 Verrucomicrobiota bacterium
ATAGCCGGAGGTGCGGGCCCGAACAGACGGGTCGGGGTGGGTCAGGTGCATGCCTTCGGTTTGCACCAGCACCCAGTGAATGCCTGAAATGGCGATGCCGGCGTCCGCCGCAGCCTGGCGGATCTGTAGTCGGTCAGCAGGCGGAATCTCGGTGACATGTCTGGCCAGCGTGAAGGGCGCGATTTCGATGGCGTCGTAGCCGGCGCGGCGCGCAAAAGCCATGGCGTCAGCCAGTTTCCAGCCCTGGAAGATCTCGTTGCAAATGGCGAACTGCATGGGCCAAGAATTTGTGACCCGAAGACAAAGCGCAAGGCCGAAGTCGTCTCGTGGACCGACCTGCCGCATCACAGGGGCGAAGCGGCGGCACCTCTTGCCGGGCACGCCGCCGGCTGGCGGCGCAGGGGACGCACGGATGCAGTGCATCCGGCTTTCTCAGCGCGGCGGAGGCGGGGCGGCCCCCGGCTGAACGTCCTCGATGGTCAGAGTCACGGTTTGCCGCCAGGGCGCGGAGATCTGGCGGGGCGGAGCGTTGGAGGCGGGATTGCCGCGGCGCGCTCCGGCGGGGGCCGATCCGGCAATGACGCAACTCTGCTCCATGACCGTCTCGACGGGCAGGCCGGCGGCGGGGTCAAACCAGGTTTTTCCGGCCAGGCGTCCGTTCTCGACCTTCAACCCCATGAAGCCGAGCAGGCCCTCGGCTTTGCCGGTTTTCATGCCCAGGACACCCTGGGAATCGATGCGCGCGCATTTGCGCCCGTTCTTTTCCTGCCAGCCGCGAAAGGTATTCGTGGCGACCACCAGGATGCGGCCCACCAGACCGACGTCGATGTCCCGCTCCCAGCGCCAGGTGTCGCCGATCCGAACCGGCGTCGGCGGCAAGCCGCGCAGATCGACCATCTGCTTGAAGTAATCGGCATTGTAGATGCGCTGGAGAACGCCGCCCATCCAGCCGCGGCGCTGGTCCGGCGCGCCCGCGCCGGCGTCACCCTGGGCCTGCTCGACCAACTGTTCGATCCCCTCGACCTTCGAGATGGTATTGTCGGCAGCCAGTTGAAACCAGATGCGCCCGCCAATGACCCGCTGGAGCATCTCGACACCCGGCCCCTGGTGCGGAGTCACCTTGTTCAGCGAGTCGAACCGATAGACATTCTGCTCGCCCATGTTCATCTCGACAGCCAGGGCCTGGATTTCCAATTCGATCCCGCGGCTGCCGTCGGGACCATTGGTGACCAGGAGGGCATACTGCTGGGAGATGTCGGTTTCTTGAGCGGCCGGGCGCGGGCCGAAGTTCAAGGTGGCGCTTTGCTGCGACTGCAGGTGCATGAGGTAACGGCTGCCCGCCTTCCATTCGGCTTTCAAGGAGGCCGGCGGGTCCGAGCGCCGCCCGGCGATGGGCGCCTCCCGCCCGGGCCGGCCGGAGTCCGATTGGCCGCAACCGGCCGCCAGCAGGGCCAGGAGGGCCGCGCTCCAAGCCAGGAGGAGGCAAGGCTTCATGGCAGGCTGGCCAGCAGGAACTGGGCGGTCTCGCGCAGATCGCGGGACAAATCTTCGATCTGCCGGTTCACGGGAGCGCCCAAAATCGCCACGCTATTCGAGGCGAGTTGTTCGACCAGGGGTGAGATACACGGCAGTGGGGCCGTCTCCACCCGCCGGACCAGTTCGGGAGCTTGCGGGACTCCCCCCCCCTGCCCGCCCCAGGGCCGCAAGGCGACCCACAAAGCCAGCCCCAGGAGGGCCACCGCCGCCGTTGCGCAGGCCCATCGGAGCACGGGGCTCAGCGAGGAAGCGGACGAGGCCTGCGGGGTTCTGAGCAATTCGGCTTGCTCCTCACGCACCGCCCGCATAATCCCGGCATGCAGGCCAGCAGGCGCAGCGTCGGCAGGCACAGGCCGCCGCAGACGCCGGTCCAGTTCCGCGGCTCGCCGTTCGAAGGCGGCCGCGTCGGGCGAGGCCTCCGCCAGCTTCCTCCAAAACGGGGAAAGCGGGCGGCCGCGGTTAAGCGCGTTCGAGAGTACGAATTTGAGAAGCGCATTTTTCATGGTTCACCTGCAGGGATGGTTTGCGCGGACCGGGCGCGGGGCCAGTCGGCCACGGTCCTGGACGGAAGCGGACCCGGGCAGCGACCTGGGCTCTGCGTGAGTTCGTGGTCGTGGAGCGAAGCGGACGCCTTCAGGAGGGCCTGCCGGCCGCGGAACATGAGGACTTTGACTGAGGTCTCGCTGCGCCCGAGCACTCGGGCGATTTCGCGGACACTCAGGTCCTCCTGGTAATGCAGCCAGAGGGCCTGGAATTGACCGGGGGCCAGCAGGTCCTGGATGCGCGCCCAGAGGTCGCGGCGCCGCTCGCGCTCGATCATCAGGGCGGAGGGATCCGCCGCGTCGGGATCTTCGCCCGCTTCCTCGAGGGGTACGGTGGGTCGAGCCGCGCGCAGGTGGTCAATCAGCTTGCGGCGGGCTATGGTGTAAAGCCAGGCCCCGAAGGGGCGGTCCGGGCGGTACTGGTCCAGCGCGCGGTGTGCGGCGATGAAGGCCGTTTGCGTCAACTCGCGGGCGTCATCGGGGTTGCGGCAACAGCGGAACAGGAATCCGAAGAGGCGGCTTTCGTAACGGCAGACCAGTTCCTCGAAACTCGCCAGGGAACCGGCCCGGGCCTGGCGGGCCAGTTCCTCGTCTTTCAGTTCTGTGAGGTCGGCGGGCACCTTGTGCGTCCCCTCGGCCACGCGGGCCATCACCGCGGTTTGGTCGGGCGGCCGGGGCCCCTGCGCGCCTGGAGGTCGCTTAAGAGTTGCACCACGTCGGCAGCCGGCAGCTTCAGACTCATGGTGACATAGGAGTCCTTTTGCGCCGTCGAAAGCCCCTGGAGGAGTTTGTTGGCGCCGGCTTTGTCGCCCTGGAAGGCGGTCCACGCCAGCAGACCCTGGCCGACGGCCAGGAGGTTGCGCGCGGCATCCTCGTTCTCCGCCTCGACCACCAGGTCGGCCACCAGGTTTTCCTGGGCTTCCTGCGCAGTCAGGACCAGGCTCTTGAAGTTCCTCAGAAACGCGACGTTGGGCGGGAGTTGTCCCAGGCCGGCCTGGCGGGCGGCGCCCACGACCACAGCCTTTTGGGCGCGGTCGCTCCCCTGCCCCAGCAGGCTCGAGCCCGAAAGATTCTTGCGGACGCCATCGAGCACGTCCAACGCCTCGCCCACACGGTCGGGCTTCTGGCCGAGGATGACGGCGCCGCTGCCATGCAGCGCCCCGCAACTGCGCGGGTTGCCGCTGCCGCGGCCGGCCTTCTTTTCGTCGATCCAACTGTGGATCGTGTAGCCGCGATGCTCGGCGCCCCGGTATTCCTTGCCCATTTTGGCAAGCGCGTTCAGCCGTTCGGTGTCGAATTGTCCGTGCAGGACCAGCACGGCGTCCTCGGGCGAGCTGCCGCGACTGTAAAGCGTGCAGCCATTGAGAGTCTTGCGGGGGTCGAAATTGAAAAAGGCCTGGAATCCCTGGATCTTCTGAGCGGCCTCGGGTTTGTCCAGTTCGGCCAGAATATGCCTCCCCACGGCGGTCTTCTTCAAACCGTCCACATCCAGGTTCAGGAACCAGGCCGCGTCCTCGGGAATCTGCGACCGCTGCAGCGGCCCGGCCCAGGCCGCCTGAAGACCGACGACACATCCCCACAACACCAGCGACTTTCTCAGTTGCATCATTTTCATAGCATACTCGTTTCTTTCCGGGACCGCCACGAGCGATTTGCGCCCGTTCCACCGAAGATTACGGGCGGCGGCCTCGCCAGGTTACAGCCAACACGGCCGGGGTCAGGCCCCAGATTCCGGCTGGCTTTTTGCCGGTCAAAAGCCGAGGCTTTGCCAAACATCGCATCCATGAGCACAATGCATTTGACGGACCGCCCTGGCCGGGGCGGGTGGCGCTTCGCCTTGGCGCCGTTCACCCCCTGCGCGAGACGCCTTCTTCGCCTGGGCGCCCAGGCCGGGGCCTTGGCGGTGGCGTGCATGGGCCTCGCCAACGCCCGGTCGGCGAACGCAGCCACCCCTCCGCCTTCCGCGCGTCTGGAAAATGCCGGCTTCGAGAATACAAACATCTTTCAGCACTGGCGCAGTTGGGTGTATCAGGCGGGCAAGGCGCCGGTGATTTGCGCCGACGCGGAGACGGCTCACGAGGGGAGGCGGTCGCTGCTTGTCTCGGCGGAGGATCCCGCGGACGTGGCGCTGGGCCAAGTGGTGGCGCTGCCTGCGGGCTCGGTTTGGCGGGCAACCTGCTGGATTCGGACGGAGGG
>JAKLEJ010000353.1 GCA_022711695.1 Verrucomicrobiota bacterium
CGAGCTGTTTGCGCGTTTTCGATACGACGGCCGATGGATCGAGCGGGAGGACGTCTGGATCAAGTTCCTCGAACGCAAAGGACGGCTGACGGTCGGCTTTGGCAGCCCCGGCTGCATCGGGCCCGAACTGGCGTTCGGCTGGACGGTCGGGGACCGTTTCGATGAGCCCGTGCTGTTGATCAAGACCGCCTGGGGCGGCCGCAGCCTCTGGCGGGACTTTCGGCCGCTGGGCGCGGGACTGCCGGCTCCCGCGGTTCTCGAGAAAATGCTGACCCAGGAGCGGAAACGAAAGCCGGAGGCGAGCCTGGAGGACATTCGGAACCCGTTCGGGGCGTCCTATCGCGCCATGCTCGACGAGGTGAACGGGGCGCTCGCCAACCTGAAGGACCTCGTCCCCTCCTACAACGGGCAGGGCTGGGAGCTGGCGGGCTTCATCTGGTTCCAGGGCTGGAATGACATGATCGACGCCGATCACACCGCGGAGTACACCGCCAATCTCGTCCATTTCATCCGGGACGCGCGAAAGGACCTGAGGTCGCCGCGGCTTCCGTTTGTCATCGGGCAGATGGGAGTGGACGGGACGAACGCCAACGCCAACATCCAGCGGTTCAAGGCCGCGCAGGCGGCGGTGATGCGCTTGGAAGAGTTTGCGGGCAACGTGGCCCTGGTGAAGACCGATGTGTTTTGGGATATCGAGGCGGACGCGGTCTATAGGAAGGGGTGGCGCGAACACCGCCAGGAGTGGGATAAAGTGGGCAGCGACTGGCCGTTTCACTACCTGGGCAGCGCCCGGACGTTGTGCGCGATCGGCCAGGCCATGGGCGAGGCGGCGCTGGCCCTGCGGCCGGCGGACCGCTGAGACGCTACCGCGACTTGCGAACCATGAAGCCCCGATTGAATCGACGCGCCGCCTTGAAGCGGCTGGCCCTGCTCGGGGCGGGGGCCGGCGCGCTGACCGGGTGCATGACCTCCCGCGCGCACCGGTTAAGCCTGTCCACATTCAGCGCCGATGTCACCGTGCCACTCGGGCACGGCATGATGGGCGGCGCGTGGCTGTCCAAGAGCATTGCCGACCCGCTAGAGGCGCACGGCTTCGTGCTGCGGACGAGCGATGGGCCGGTCGTGTTCGTGGCGGTGGACTGGTGCGAGATTCGCAACGACGCTTTTGCGCGCTGGCAGACGGTCCTGGCCGAGGCGGCGCAAACCCTGCCGGAGCGGGTGATGATCTCGGCTGTGCATCAGCACGACGCGCCTGTGGCCGACCTGGAGGCGGAGCGCATTCTGCGCCAACGCCGACTGGCGGGAACCGTCTGCGACCTGGAGTTCCACGAGCGGGCGGTGCGGACGGTGGCAGAGGCGCTGCGTGCGAGCCTGTCCACGGGCCGGCCGGTTACCCACCTGGGGATGGGCGAGGCCAGGGTGGAAAAAGTGGCGTCCAACCGTCGGTATGTCGGGCCTGACGGAAAGGCGCGATTCGACCGGACCAGCAGCACCCGTCAAGCCGCGGCCATTGCCGCTGAGGAGGGGTTGATCGATCCCTGGCTCAAGACCCTGAGCTTCTGGAAGGATGACGAAGCCCTCGCGGCCGTCAGCTTCTACGCAGTCCATCCGATGAGCTACTACGGGGCCGGCGAGGTCTCCGCCGATTTCCCGGGTTTGGCGCGCCGCCGGCGTCAGGCAGAGACGCCCGGCGCGAGGCAAATCTACTGTTCGGGTTGCAGCGGCAACCTGACCGCCGGCAAATACAACACCGGGGCTCGCGAGAATCGGGGGGTGCTGGCGGACCGGCTTTACCAGGGGATGGCCGCCGCCTGGCGCGCCACGCGCCGGGCCCCGGTCGCAGATTGCCGGTTCCGTGTCGTGCCGCTCCGCCTGGAGCCACGGCAAAGTCCCGGGTTCACCACGCCCGACCTGGAACGCACCCTCGACACCGAGACGCGTCCCTTTCAGCAGTGCCTGGCCGCGCTGGGATTGAGCTGGCGGCGCCGGGTGGCCGCGGGACGGCCCATCGAAGTGCCGATTCTGGACTTTGGCATGGCCCAACTCCTGGTGCTGCCGGGTGAAAGCTATGTAGAGTACCAGCTCGCAGCCCAGCGCCTGGGCCGGGGCTCGTTCGTCTGCGTGGCAGGCTTTGGAGACGGCGCCACGGGCTACATCCCCACCGAGCGGCACATCGCCGAGGGCGACCATAATCTGGATGATTGGTGCTGGGTGGCGCCGGGCAGCGAGGCGCGCCTCCTGGCCGCGCTAGAGCAGGCGCTGCAGGTCGAGTCGGGGCCGCAAAGCGGCCCACGGTAGCCTGCCTCATTCGCGGGGCTTGGCCCGGCGCGCAAAGCCGCCCGTGCTTGTCAGCGGGGCTGGCCGGCGCCATCTTCGGGGCATGTCAACCATGCTCCATCTCCGCCGCAGGGTGCAGGCGTCCTGCCGCCTCCGATTGTCCCTTGGTGTCGCGCTGGCAAAAGCCAGGTGCGGACGAGCGGGCTGGGCGGGGGCGCTCTGCCTGGCAATGGCCTTGGGCGGAGCGGGGCGGGGTTTGGGCGCGGCTCCAGCGCCGCAGGCGCGAAGCGCGTGGCCTCAGGCGTATGAAGTCGAGCGGAGCGAAACCGCCGGCAGCCTGATTCTCCGCACCCCCTACTACGCGATCGAGCATGACCTCAAGCAAGGCGGGGCCATCCGCCGGATCGCGCTCACCCACGGCCGGGCGGCCAATCTCCTGGCGGGTCCCATCGAAACGCGCGTGCGCGACGAGAAAGGCGTGGTCCATACGGATCTGAAGGACGCCAATGCCCAGGTGTCGCACCGCCAGGCCGGCCTGAATGAGATCGTCACCGTCACGGCAGCCCTGGCTGACGCCGCGGGCCGGCCGTCCGGATTGCGGGTGAAGTCCACGTTCGAGTATCGCTGGGGATACGTTCGCATTCGCAAGGAGTTACTCGCGGCGGCGGGTGGGATGCGCGCGCGCGAGGTTTGCCTGGTCTCGACGGTTCTGGCTCCGAGCCTGAGCCACTACGGATACCGGGAAGGCATCACGGAGGAGGAGGGGGCTCCCCCCTTCTCCTTTGGCAGCAGCCGCTGGGGCAAGCTGCGCCCTGAACAGCCGGGCGACGCGCCCTTGCGGACGCGCTTCGTCCCCCGCTCCATGCTCTTTGCCGATCCAGGCGCGGAGGGCCTGGAGTGGTTTGTGGGATCGGATCTTTCCCAGTGGGATCTCCAGCTTGCCGGACGCCGCGGCCAGGGCCAGTGCCTGTTCCAGCCCAGCCAGAATCCGCCGGGGTTGGCATTGTCGATATCCCCGTTCTGGAGCACCAATGCCACTGTGGTGTTGAGCAATGGCTGCGTCTTCGATTTCCACCTGGCAGTCCCCTTGCAGGAAGGCCGGCCGCAGCCGCCCTGGGTGCACACCTCCTTCAACCGCAACCGGGGCAACTGGGTTTCCACGGAGGAAACCCGGCGGTGGGCCGCGCAGGGCTACCAGACGGCTCATTGCCACAATGACGGCGACTACTACGACGACGGCCTCTTCTGGCGCGACGGCGCCTACCCGCCCTATCCGGACATGGAGCGCTTTGACAAGGTGCTGTGGGATTGCCGCCAGGCGGGAATCCGGACGGCCACCTATTTCTCGAACAAGGAGCTGCACCCCAGCACGCGCGAGTTCCAGGAACACGGCTCGGAATGGGGCCGCAAGAACCGCAAAGGCGATCTCCAGCACAACTTCTTTCGCGGCAAGAGCGAGTTTGGCGCGCAGATGTGCCTGCGCTCGGGATGGCTTGAGTATCTGAAAACGTCGATCGACCGGGTGCTCAAGAACCATCCGCTCGACGGGGTCTATTACGACTGGAATGTGGCCCTGTTTTGCTGCAATGCCGCGCATGAGAAGACGGCTGCTGGCGCGCCGGCCCGGGGCCACTGGGATGTCGATGAACTGTTGGACCTGATGGAGTGGACCCGAAACCGTGTCGGACCGAAAGGGCTGGTCATCGTGCACAACACCACCACGCCCCTGTTTGCCGCGGAGAACTTCGCCGACTGCGTGGTCGCCACCGAATGGGGTTACAAGAAATGGACCGACCGCGCCCCGGATTTGGAGGAGCTTCCTCTGGAGTGGTCGCTCGCCGGGGCCCGCGCCCGCGGGGTGATCAGCTACGGCTCCATCGATTCCAAGGCCCCCAGGCGCCTGCATCGACTGTTTGCGTTGGAGGCCCTGCTGGGTGGAGTGACGCCCTGGCCGGCCAGCCCGGAGACCTTCGAGTTGCTTCCCCGGCTCAAG
>JAKLEJ010000354.1 GCA_022711695.1 Verrucomicrobiota bacterium
TGCGCCCACGGAAGCTGAGATCAAAGAGGCCGATGCGGCGGTTGGCCGGCACGTGCCCAGGCAACATATCTTTGGCGCAAAACTACCCCCCGCGCTGCCAGTCATGATGCTCGCCGCGTCGCTGCTGTTCTATGTCGGCCTGCCGGCGCTGGTCGCAGCGGTTACCTTCCGCGGCGGGGTGGTTTTGCTGATCGCCGGGGTGGCGTATGTGCGGAAGGACGGCGCGCGCGCCTCCAGGCTGCGCCTGCTCTGGCGCGCAATCGTGGCATGGGGTCCGGTGGTCCTTTTATTCGTCGTGGCGGTTCTCGCGGTCGCCGGGAAACTGACCTGGGAACCCTGGCTGGCCATTGCGTTGCTTGGCCTGTTGGCTGCTCTTTCAGTTGCTTTGCCGCAGCGCGGCCTGCAAGACCGCCTTGCCGGCACCTGGCCCGTGCCGCGTTGATCAACCATGAAATGTCCGTGCTTAATCCAGGACGAACCTGTCCAATCGTATAATTGATATGAAGAATACCGTCACCTTGCTGTTCGCGGCCACGACCATCGCCCTGGCGGTGGTCTGCGCCGTGCAGTCGCGCAAGTCCGCCAGTCTGCAATCCCAACTCACCGCCCTGCGGGGCGAGCTGGAGGCCCGGACTCAGGAGGTCGAGGAGACACAGGCAGCCCAACAGCGTTCCGAGCAGCAGCGACAGGACGCCGCCAGGGAGGTGGACGAGCTGGCCGCGCAACTCCGGGCCCGCCAGCTCGCCGCAACTAATGTCGCCGTGCCGGCCCCTGCCGCCCCCGCGGCGGCGCCCGAGGCCCCAAAGCCGGGCGCGGACCGGGGCGGCTTCGGCAAGATGTTGTCCACGATGATGCAGGATCCGGACGCTCGGGAGTTCATCCGCAACCAGCAGCGCATGACGACGGATCAGCTCTACGCTCCGCTGGTCAAACAGATGGGGCTGACGCCCGAGGAGGCGGCCGCGTTCAAGGATTTGCTGGCCGACAACATGATGAAAACTGCGGAGAAGGCTTTCTCGGCGCTCAGCGGCACTGCCGCCACCAACCGCACCGAGATGCTCAGCAGCCTGGCGGCCGAACAGAAGAGCTTCGACGAGCAAGTGAAGCTCATGCTGGGTGACGCGCGCTACACGCAATACAAGGAATACCAGGAGACCCTCGGCGAACGCACGTTGCTCAACCAGTTCAAACAGCAGGCCGGAAGCG
Organism: Verrucomicrobiota bacterium; assembly: GCA_022711695.1. Classification (GTDB taxonomy): domain Bacteria; phylum Verrucomicrobiota; class Verrucomicrobiia; order Limisphaerales; family JACRJZ01; genus JACRJZ01. The sequence goes on from JAKLEJ010000354.1 coordinate 1,207, forward strand.
ATTACAACTTGAGCGACCCGCAGACCGAGGCATTGCTGACCTTCATGAAAGAGGAGAAGAAGAGCGTCGCCGCCGCCACCGGTTTGCCGCTGAATGACACCGGACATGACCCGGCCAGGATGCAGGCGCTGCTGGCGGATGATAAGGCCGGCCAGCTCCTGCAAGCCCAGGAGACGATCAACCAGCGGGTGTATGAACGGGCCCGAACCATCCTCTCGCCCGAGCAGTTGCAGACGTTGGGCAAGTTCCAGGCCAACCAGATGCAGATGACGCGCATGGGCAGGAGCATGGCAAAGAAGATGTTCGCGCCGGCCACACCGGCCGTCCCCGCCGCGACGCCGAGCCCGCCCGCGCAATAGAAGCGCCCTTGGCGCCCGCCGCAAGATGCCGGCGCCTGGATTGCCTGTCGCGCAGGTGCGATGCGTCAGGCTTGGCCGGCCCTTCGGAAGGAACCGGCTGCCCTGCCTGTTCTCCGATAAATTGTCTCGCCTGCCGGCCCTTGCGGCAGTAAATGACATTCCATGCGCTCGCTGCTGCTTCTGATTTCTCCAATCCTCTTCGCCGCCTCCCTCCACCTGCCGGGCGCGGCCCGCGCCGCGAGCCAGGCGCCGGCACCCGCCAATCCGCCCGGCGCGGCGGCCATCGAATACCTCGCCGACCTGCCGGAGTTGGTCTTCCTGGCCAGCCAAGCTTGGGGCGAGCTCGGTGCAAACGTTGCAGCGCATGCGCCGGGCCATGCCGGCATGCCCCTCCAAATCGCCGGGCAAACCTACTCCCGGGGCCTCGGTCATCACGCCTCCGGTTCCCTTATCATCCTGCTCGAAGGCCAGTATGCCGCCTTCGATGCCGAGGTGGGGCTTCAACCCTGCGGCGGCGGCAGCGTCATCTTCCGCGTCTTCGTGGACGGCCGGCAGCGGTTCGACAGCGGCATCCTGCGCGAGACAAACTCCGCCCAACTGGTGCACGTCGAATTGGGCGGCGCACAGGAGTTGCGGCTCGAAGCCGACGATGCCGGCGACGGGATCGCCTGCGACATGGCCAACTGGGCCAATGCGCGCCTGACCCGCGCCAGCACCACGACCCGCCAGCAGCCGGAGCCGGCTGTGGATGTGGCCCCCTTCGCGCGGGTGGTGACGTGGGATCCGAACCGTCTCGACGGCGCGCGGGCCAGCCGCATCGAGGAGTTCCGCGCTGATGACCTTTTCCTCGAATCCGACCTGGCCGCGGGTCCGGACGGCACTTATCGCGTGCCCGTCAGCACGAACGGCCTGGGCTGCATCGGACTCCAGTGGCTCAACCGCCGCGCCCTCAAGGAACTGGCGCTCGAATTCCCGGCGCCTGGAACCATTCCGGCCACCAACGCCGTCCATGTTCAGGGCTGGTTCGGAGAATCGGCCTGGCAGGGCACCTGGAAGCCGCTCGCAGGCGAGTTGCAGGCAGCGGACAATCGTCTGGTCTTTCGGTTGCCGCCGGGAGCCGGTTTGGCCCAGACATACAAAGTCCGCTGGATTTTCCCGGCCAGTGAACAGACCGCGGTCCGGCCGCCTTGCGCCTTTACCCGCTCGCGTTGGCAAACGATGCGCCTGCTCGTGCAGGCCGAAAAGCCCGCCCGGGCGAAAGGCGGCACCCTTGCCATTTACAACGGCGAGTTGGTTCCCGAGGGAGGGCGAGCGTCCCCGCGAGCCCAAACTTCTACGGGGATCAGCAGTCAGGGCTCGCGGGGACGCTCGCCCTCCCAAACAGGGATGGGGGTCCTCCCCCTGGACCTTTCGCGCCCTCTGCACTTGACCATTCGTTCCAGCCGCCCGTCTCCGCTCCATTCCGACCCCACTATCCTCCAGTTCCGTCTGCCCACGGGGGCGTTCGGCGTGGCGGTGGAGGATCTGCTCACCAACGACTGCGTGTATCTGCCTGACCACGGCATTTTCGTCACGCGCGACCCGGCCCCCATCACACTGGCCGACTACAAACGCAAGATCGCCGGGCGCAAAACCATTCTCCAGCAGGTGCGCGAACTGCCCGACCAGACGCTCGCACAGGCGATGGCCCGCACGCACCACGACACCCAGCGCGAAGGCCCCGTCATGCTCTCGCTGGCCTGCGACAACGCCAAGTTCGTCGTCGAGCGCGACGGCACGTTGCGTTTCCAACCCGCTCCGGCGCCAGGCTCCGATTGGTTCGCCACCGCCGGCGAAATCCATCCGCAGTTCGGTCTCGGGCAGACGGCCGCGCCCGAGCGTCGCCTCGACGGGGGCTGGCTGCCTATTCCTGTCATCACCGTGGCCAGCGAGGGTGTGCTTTATGCCGAGCGCGTGTTTGTGGCGCCCTGCGATGAGCCGGGGATCAACCCCGCCCGCCTGAACCGCCGCTGTGTTTGCGTCGCCGAGTTCACCATTACCAACACGCTCTCCCAACCGGCCAAAGCATCGCTCCTGCTCAACTGCCTGGCAGCCAGCCGGCCAAAGAAAGCCGCCAGCTTGAGCCCCTGCGCCGACGGCTGCTACGTGGCAGACGACGCCGGCCCGTTCGCCCTGGCCGCCACCGGTGCCGGGCGCCCGCTCGAAGTTTCGGCGCAGGGCGGCGCACTCAAGCTAGCCGGCACGCTGCCCGCGCACGCGTCCGTTTCCTTTCCCGTTCTGCTCCCGGCCCAGCGCGCCATGCCCGCGGCCCTGCCCGCTCCAGCCCGCCTGCGGGCGGATACCGAGGACTACTGGAAAGCCGTGCTCGGCCCGGCCATGCAGGTCTCGACACCCGACCCCCTGCTCAATGATGTGATTCGCTCTTCCCAGGTTCGTTGTCTCATCGCCGCTCGCAACGAAGCCGACGGCGCGCGCGTCGCGCCCTGGGCTGCGGCGATGAGTTACGGTCCGCTCGAGAGCGAGGGCAACTCTGTCATCCGCGGCATGGACTTCATGGGGCATGGCGAGTTTGCCCGGCGCGCGCTGGACTTCTTCATCCATCGCTACAACACCAACGGCTTCCTGACGACCGGCTACACCACGTTCGGCACCGGCTGGCATCTGTGGACGTTGGGGGAACACTTCCAGTTGACGCGCGACACCCC
>JAKLEJ010000355.1 GCA_022711695.1 Verrucomicrobiota bacterium
AATCGGCGTCTCCCTGGCCGGCGTAGAACCGGCCGCTGAAGGCGGAGTCGGCGGGATCGGCGGCCTGGCACGAGGCCCCGGTCAGCAGCGCGAGGAGCGCCGGCAGCAGTTTCGGGGTCCTCCGGCGCGCGGGTAGGCTTTGCGGGCGGCTTGTCATGGCGTTGTGGCGGCACAGTGTCAGGTCCGGCCGCCCCTGGCAAGCCGGGCCTCATTCGTCATGAATGAGCCGCAAAAAAGACGCGTCTCAGGTTTGACAGAAAGGCGCGGGTTCGACAAGACTACGCCCCGTTTTGACCGATGAAACTATCGAAACAACTTATCCTGGCCGCCGCCTGGTTGACGGCGAGCGGCGCCGCCCCGGCCCTGGCCGCTTTGTCCCCCCTCAGCTTCGTCTATGAGACGGAGCGCGAGTTCATCGCCACGGGCGATTTCGACGCCGACAAGAAGCCGGACCTGGCGATTGTCGATCGCGACACCGGGCGCGTGCGCGTGGGCTACCAGGCCGCCACGGGCCTGTTCATCTGGTCCGACTACGTCAACAGCGGGATCAAGGACGTGAGCAGCGTGACCGTGGGCAGCCTCTTCAAGGCGGCCAAGGATTCTGTGGCAGTGGCTTCGGCGGACGGAAACCTGGTGACGGCGGTCGAGATCGCGCAGCCCGGCCAGGCCGGTGCGACCGTGGTCATCCCGCCGCCCGGTCTGGGACCCAACAGCGTGGTGGCCATCGACGTGGGCGGGGCGGGCAACACCCCGCTCATGGACCTGTTTGTCAACACCACCTACAACACGCCCACCCCCAACCAGGCCACGCTCCTGCGCGACGACTCGGGCAAGTTCGCGAAGATCTCCTCCTTCAACCTGAGCGGCGCGCCGCAGCGCGCCAATCGTCTCGCCTTTGCCGAGGGCCAGCCTGAACTGCTGGCCGCCATCCTCAGCGGCGATGACGGCGAGAGCTTCCGTGTGGACGCCTTCGGTTCGGGCAAGGCCGAGCCCGCCGGCAGCATCAAGGAAGTCCCCGCCGGCGCCGCCTACGTGGCCGGCAATTTCCGCGGCGCCGCACGCGACGTGGCGTTCTACGTGGCCGGCGAAAGCCAGCTCCGCGTGCATACGGTGAGCGCCGACGGCGCCGCCCTGAAGTTCAGCGAGCCCAAGAACCACGACCTGGGCAAGCCCATCAAGAACGTTTACGTGGTTCCGGCCGCGGGCGGAGACAAACTGGTGGCCTTGTTCATCGAGGGCACCAATGTCACCACCGCCACGGTCTATAACTTCGACGGCGCGCAGGCCCCGGTGGCCGTCCAGACCTACAAGGCCGGCGAGGGCGAGGACTTCTCGGCAGTCGCCCCGTTCCCCAACGGCTTCGCCCTGCTGTCCGCGCCCGCCGTGGGCAAGATTCGCTACTCGACCCGCTACCAGGTGTACACCCTGAGCGGCGCCGCCTGGACCCCGGCCGCCCGCGGGAGCCTCCCGCCGCTGGACGACAAGGACGACTCCACCGTGCCCGACATCCACAAGCTCATCCTCAGCAAGCTGGCCGAGAAAACCCCGGCGGACATGAAGTCCTACACCAATCTCATCCCGGGCACGACCGTGAAGTACGCCATGGTCCCGATCCCCGGCGGCGAGTTCCTGATGGGCAGCCCGGCGGCCGAAAAAGGCCGCAAGGACGACGAAGGCCCCCAACACAAGGTCAAGATCGAGCCCTTCTGGATGGGCCAGTTCGAGATCGGCTGGAACGAATACGAGCTGTTCATGTATCGCGACGAGGAGCGGAAATTCAAGGATACCATCCCCACCGACCCGGCGGTGGACAAGGTGTCCGACGCGGTGACCCGCCCCTCCAAGCCCTACGTGGAGATGAGCTTCGGCATGGGCAAGGACGGCTACCCGGCCATCGCCATGACTCACCACGCCGCCAACAAGTACTGTCACTGGCTCAGCGCCAAGACCGGCCATTTTTACCGCCTGCCGACCGAGGCCGAGTGGGAATACGCCTGCCGGGCCGGCTCCACCACCACCTATTACTTCGGCGACGAGGAGTCCAAGCTGGCCGATTACGCCTGGTACGAACAGAACAGCGACTTCAAGTACCAGAAGGTCGGCAAGAAGAAGCCCAACGCCTGGGGGCTCTACGACATGCACGGCAACGTCACCGAGTGGTGTCTGGACCAATACGATCCGGCCTTCTACGCCAAGAGCGGAAACGGGGTCGCCATCGAGCCCTGGTGCAAGGCCACCCAGGCCTACCCGCATGCCGTCCGCGGGGGCTCCTGGGACGAGACTGCCGCGGCCTGCCGCAGCGCCGCCCGGCGCGGCTCCGACCGCGCCTGGAAGCAGCAGGACCCGCAGTTGCCCAAGAGCGTCTGGTGGCTCTCCGACGCCCAGTGGGTCGGCTTCCGCATCGTTCGTCCTCTCAAAGTGCCGCCCCCGGACCAGATGGTGAAATACTGGATCACCGGCACGGAAAAGGACTAGCCACCGGGGCTGTCGGCCCGGGAGCGATCGAGGGTCTCGCCTGCCTGCGGGTGGGCGGCTCCGCAGGAAAACGGTGTTCAGGTCCTTCCGGCTGTGCTTAACTTGCGGCTGTGGGCATCACCCCCAAACAGTTCGAGCAATTGCAGAGCCGCCGCCCCGGGGCCCGCCGCGTGGCTGCGCCCGTCTTCGAGAATCTCCAGGCCTCGCGCGCCCCGGCGTCGGTGATCCTCGGGATCGATCCCTCGCTGCGGGGCACCGGCTACGGGGTGCTCCGTCCGGGCCGGCAGGGTTCCCGCGCCGAAGCCTTTGGCGTCATCGCCTGTCCTCCCGCCTGGGAGCGCTCGCGCTGCCTGGCCCGGATCGTCGAGACGCTTCGCCAGGTCATCCGCCAGCACCATCCCGCGGTCTGCGTCGTCGAGTGGCTCTTCTACGCGCAGAATCTCCAGACGGCTCTCATCATGGGCGAGGCCCGCGGGGCCGCGCTGGTTGCGGCCGCCGAGGCCGGGCTCGAGATCTACGAAATCGCGCCCCGCAAAGTCAAACAGGCCATCGTCGGACATGGCGCGGCGCAGAAGCTGGCCGTGGCGAAAATGGTCCAGCGGATGCTGGGCCTGCCGGAGCCGCCCGGGCCGGATGCGGCCGACGCCCTGGCGCTGGCGCTGGCGTACGCCCAGGAGCAGGGCCGCTACAACCTGGCCGCTCCCAGGCGAATCTGAGCGCCCGCTGAATGGCCACCCCCGCCATGATTCGCAGGAGTCACACAAGATGATCTCGTTCTTACGCGGCAAACTCGTCGAGGCCCTGCCCACCCGCGTGGTGGTGGATGTGGGCGGCGTGGGCTACGACGCCCTCATCCCCCTGTCCTCGTTCAACAAGCTGCCGGCGCCCGGGGCCGAAATCCACCTGCTCACGCATCTGGCGGTCCGGGAGGACGCGCATGTCCTCTATGGCTTCATGAGCGCCGCCGAGCGCGACCTGTTCCGGATGCTGATCGACACCGTCAGCGGGATCGGGCCGAAGATCGCCCTCAACGTCCTGAGCGGAATGAACCCCGTGGCCTTCCGCGGGGCGGTGGCCAACGGCGACGTCAAGGCCCTCTCGCAAATCTCGGGGGTTGGCCGCAAGACCGCCGAGCGCATCGTCGTCGAACTCAAGGACAAGATCGGCGCCGCCGGCGCCTGGGAGGCGGCCAGCGCCCAGCGCGCGCTTTCGCCCGAGGACCAGAAGGCCAGCGACGCGGTGCTCGCGCTGATGGCGCTGGGGTTCAAACAGGTGGAGGCGTACGAGGCCGTGCGCGGCGCCGCCGCCGTGCTGGGCGCCCAGGCGACCGTCGAGGACCTCGTCCGCGCCTGCCTCAAAAAAGGAGAATGACGCGAAGGACGCCATCCGAAACCCGGTCGCCGGCCGCGAACGACAGCGGGCGGGTCATCCCGCATCGCCTGCCATGGCCCAAGCGCCTGCTGGCCTCGCTGATCTACCTCCTCATTCGGGGCGTTTCGGCGACGATGCGCTGGCAGTTCGAGGATCGGACCGGTCTGTTTGCCGCCGAGCCTCCGCAGCCGGTGATCTTCGTCATTTGGCACAACCGCCTGGCGCTCTCGCTCATGCTTTACGTGAAGCTGCCTCAGAGACTGCAGCCCTCGCGCCGCATGGCCGCCATCGTCAGCGCCAGCCGGGACGGCGCGATCGTGGCCCACATCCTCGAGTTGTTCGGCGTCGAGCCGGTCCGGGGCTCGACCAGCCGGCGGGGACCGCAGGCCCTTCTCGAACTGACCCGCGCCGCCGAGCGCGGC
>JAKLEJ010000356.1 GCA_022711695.1 Verrucomicrobiota bacterium
TGTGGCCTTCAGCCACGAACCGCTCTCCGGCGGTTACACCGGGCAACGCCAGGAAACGGAGACCGGCCTCTACTATTTCGACCGATTTGGCAACCTCGAACTCCTCTACCGCCGCCCCGGCGTCTCGGCCGTCTATCCGATCCCGCTGAGGCCCCGGGCCACGCCGCCGCTGGCGGGCGGCGCGGTGCAGTCCGAACTGGGCCTGGAAGGCGAGTTCCTGCTGTCCGATGTCCACCGCAGCCTGTTGCCGATGCCGGCGGGCCGGCGCATTGACCATCTGCGCGTCCTTCAGCTCCTGCCCAAATCGCGAACCGACAGCGCCAGCTACCCGCGCATCGGCCATCCGGCCGAGTCCAATGCGCGCCTGTTGCTGGGCGTCGTCCCGGTCGAGGCCGACGGCTCGGCCTACTTCCGCGCCCCGGCGCGCAAGCCGCTCTATTTCCAGGCCGTGGACGCCAGCGGCCGCGCGGTCCAGGGGATGCGCACGATCGTCTATCTTCAGCCGGGCGAACGCCGGAGTTGTGTCGGCTGTCACGAACCTTCCGGGACGGCGCCGGCGCCGCGCCCAGCCGTGGCCTTCAGCCGCGCCCCGTCTGTGATCCAGCCTGGGCCAGACGGCTCGCATCCGTTCGGCTACCCGCGGCTCATTCAGCCGGTGCTGGACCGCCACTGCGTGCGCTGTCACGACGGTTTGGCCGGCCCCGACAAGAGCCCACTGGTTCTGACCGGTGAGCCGGCTCCGAAGAGCCCCTTCAGCCTCTCTTACGAGAACCTCAAGCCCTATCTGCGCTGGCCCTCCTACGATGCGCCGGCTTCCCGCCCCGGCCAGGCGGGCGCCGACCTCAGTCCGTTGTCGGGCATCCTGGTGGGCGAGAAACATGGACATTACGTGAAACTGCCCGACGGCGATCTCCGCGCCCTCTATCTTTGGCTGGATGCCCAGGCCCCGTTTTACGGGACTTACGAAGAGGACGACCTCGCGGCGCAGAAGCTGGCTCGCGCCGTGCCGCCGCCGCCGCTTCAATGATGGCACGCAACCCCGCCCGTCTTCGAAACTGCCCCATGCGATTTCAGCTTATGCGATTCTTCTTTTCCCTCGTGACTGCGGCCTTCGCGGCCGCCGCCGTCGCCCAAGCGGAGGAAGCGCTCGTGTTCGTTACCTCGTTCAAGCCTGGCAAAGAGGGGGCCATCGAAGCTTTCCGCCTGGAGATCCCGAGCGGACGCCTGACGCCGCTCCGCCGGGCGGCCAGCGTGGAGAATTCCTACTTCATGACAGTGTCGGCGGACCAGAAGTTCCTGTATGCGCTTGAGGCGAAGGAATTCGGCAGCAAGGCCAATGAAAGCGTCGCGGCCTTTGCGGTCGTCGGTCGCGATGGGAAGTTGCGGCTGCTGAACCGGCAATCCACCCTGGGCTCCGCTTCGTGTTACCTGCATCTGGACGCCACGGGTCGGACGCTGCTGGCGGCCAACTACGTGAGCGGCAGTGTGGCGTCTCTTCCGGTGCGAAAGAACGGTTCCTTGGGCAAGGCAGTGTCGCGGATGCAGCACGCCGGCGCCAGCGGCAGGCCGGAGCCGCAGGACGCCCCCCACGCCCACTGCATTGTCACCAGCCCGGACAACCGTTTCGCCTGCGCCGCCGATTTGGGGTTGGACCAGGTGCTGGTCTATCGCCTGGACGCAGCCAAGGCAAAGCTGACGCCCCACGACCAGCCTCCAGGCCGGACGCCCCATGGCGCCGGGCCCCGGCACCTGGCGTTTCACCCGGACGGCAAGCGGCTCTACGCCATCAATGAACTGGGGGGATCGATCGCCGTGTTCGACTACAACCCGCAAACGGCCGCCCTGGTCGAGCGTCAGACCCTTTCCACGCTGCCCGCGGATTATCGAGGCAAGAACGCCTGCTCCGATGTGAAGATCACGCCCAAGGGCCGCTTCCTCTACGGCGCCAATCGCGGGCATGACAGCATCGCCGGCTACCGCGTGGGGCCCGATGGCCGGTTGGCACTCCTGGAAATCACGCCGAGTCGGGGGCAGGAACCCCAGAACCTGGCCGTCACGCCCGGCGGCGACTTGCTCCTCTGCGCGAACCTGGCGGGCAACAACGTCGTCGTGTTCCGGATCGATCCCGACACCGGCCGCTTGAGTCAGGCCAGCCCGCCCATTTCTGTGCCCAGCCCCTCGTGCATCCGGTTGGTGTTTTGACGCGGAGCCCCGCTCTGTTCTCCCGAAAGCGCTGTGTGGCGACACGGAAGAAAACCGGTCCGGAATCGGTCCAAAATCGGACCGCTTGGCAAAGGGACAGCGGAGCCGTGGAAGGCTTTCCCAAGCGGCCCCCAGATCGGATGCCCCCGGCGTTTTCGGGCCAACACACCTCGCGCGGCTGCGGTGGTTGCAGCGCTGACCGGCGGGAGCGCGGTCTCAGAAGCCTTCAGCCGGTTCGACCCGGTCGGCCCGCATCTCGTAGATGGCTGTGAGTTGATCGCCTTCTCCGATCCATTTCACACTGAGGGCGCCGGCGGCGACGAACGGCGTATCGGGCCGGGGCATCATGCCCGGGGGCGGAACCTTGACCATGATCAGCTCGTTCACCCGTGGCATCAGCCCGAAGCAGCAAGCCGATTGCGTTCTCAGGAGGAGGAAGTCGGTGGCGCGGCCGTTGGCGAGGGCCAGCGGCAGCACAAAACCCGCCAGGGCCACTTTCTGTCCGTTCAGGGCCATGACGTCCTCTGGAATCTGCCGGCGCACCGCCTCCCAACGCGCCGCGGGCGTCATTTCGGCCAGGGCATTGGTGGAGGGCAGATTCAGGAAGAACCGCGCCAGAACCGTGAAGCTCGTGGGTTGGTAACCCAGGGGCTCGAACTTGCGCGCGGCCCGGCTGGGAAGGCGAACGGTATTCAAGGGCGATTGAGGGAGTACGCCCGCCGGCAAATTGGTGATCGTCCTGCCCCCCGGCAGCGTCACCACCGTAGGCCCCTCCAGCCCCGGTGACGGGCTGTTGGTCAGGAAAACGGGTGGCGGGCGAATGGGCTTTCCACGAGGGCCGGCAGGGGGCGGTGGGGCCGAGGCGGCGCGCACGTCGCCCGGAAGTCTCATGGAAACGGATGGAGCGAGGGCACGCCCGAGTTGACCAGGAGGCCCGTGAACAGCCGAGGCCCCATGAATCGTCGGTTCAGGGCGCAGACGGTTGTAGAGGAGATTCTCCCCAAGGGCCGGGGCGAGGGGCAAGTGCAGGCTCGTGGTGACTGCGGCCAGCAGGAGAATCGGACGGCAGTCCGCCGATCTCGACCGCCGGACACTCGCCGCAGCCTGCGAGGTCATTGCAGGGAGCCAACGTCGGAGGGTCGCAAGGCGCGAGCGGATGGGGCAGCAGCATGACATGGCGGGATCAGGAATGCGGAGCGAGGTTTTCCGCCACATCGGTGCGGTAGGCCTTGAGGGCTGGGATGAAACCTGCCAGCGCGCCAAGCGCCACGATTGCCAGGGGCGCCAGCACCCAAACCGGATCCCAGGCAATGACCTCCAGCACCACGCCGGTCTGCGACCGCACCAGCGAGGCCACCCCGGCCAGGATGGCGACGCAGACCGCGCAGCCCGCCGCCACGCCCAGCGCCGCGATCGAAGCCGCCTCGAGCACCACCGCGCCGGACAACGTCAGCCGCCGCGCGCCCAGGGCGCGCAGGATCGCCAGTTCGCGGCGTCGCTCGTTCATGGAGTTGTAAATGCCCGCCATGATCGAGGCGGTGGCCACCAGCACCACCAGCCAGGCCACCACCGCCAGCACCCGGTCAAACCAGGCCAGCTTGCCGAACAAATCGGAGACCACCGCCCCGATGGGCCAGGCGAACGTCAGGCGGTCGCCCTGCTTGTTGTAGAGCTGCTCCAACTGAAACCCGGCAATGCCTCCGCCTTTGAGCTTGACCAGGACCGCGCTGATGTCGGTCACGGCTTTGGGATCGTGCCCGCCCATCCACTGCACGCCTTCGATCGGTATCCAGATCACCCGGTCGGCGGGAGTGTTCGAGGGTTCGAGGACGCCGACCACCACGTAGGTTTCCTCGTGCTGCGAGTGCGCGTCGAACTCCAAGCCATGATACGGCTCGAAGGTGTCCCCCACCTTCAATCCCAGACGGCGGGCGGCAAAGCTCCCCACCACCGCCTCCCGAAGCGTGGGATCGAACCACCGCCCCTGGGCCAGACCGAAGCGCCGCCCCGCGGCATCCAACTCTGTGCGCTCAAAGAGATCGGGCAGTGTGCCCACGATCC
>JAKLEJ010000357.1 GCA_022711695.1 Verrucomicrobiota bacterium
ACACACAGCGAGGCTGCGCCCAGGGCTCGCTCCTGCCACTTGATCTGGCCGGAGGCGAAGTCCAGGCAGAGCATCGCCTGGGCCGTCGTGCCATACAGGCAATCGCCGACCTTCACCACGCCGCCGATGGCGGTGGGCAGCTTGGCCTCGAAATAGACCTGCTCGGCTTCCACGCCGCCGTCCCTGGCTTTCAACCGGACGGCGCCGCCGCCGGTGCCGGCCGAGCCGGCGTAAACCAGCCCATCCGTGGCCAAGGGAGAAGGAATGTTGGCGTTGAACCGACTGGTCGGTTTCGAGTAGCGCCAGAGCAGCTTGCCGGTCTGGGCCTCGACGCCAGCCAGGCCCTTTTGCAGGAGCTGCACATACTGCCTGACGCCGCCCGTCTCGACCACGATGGCCGAGGCGTAGGCGGCCTCGTCCCCTTCAGGTGTGGCGCATTTCCAGAGCGTCTCCCCGGTCTTCTTGTTCAGGGCCACGACCGTGGCCTCGGCGCCGCCAGGTGTGCAGATCAGCGTTTCGCCGTCGATCAGGGGCGATTCCGCATAAGCCCAGGCGCCCGGCTTGCCGGCGAAATCGGTGCGCAGGCTCTTCTGCCAGCGGATGCGGCCGCCGGAGAGTTCCACGCAAGCCAGGTCTCCGTCCGAGCCCAGCGCGTAGAGCACTTCGCCGTCCACGGTCGGGGTCGATCGGGCGGCCGGGAAACTGGGCTGCTGTTTGGGATTGCCCACCTTGCCCAGGCGGGCGGTCCAAAGCAGCTTGCCGTCCTGAAGAGTCCGCGCCTGCACGAACTCGTTTTCCACCCCCTCGCTGCCCAGCAGGTAGAGGCGGTCGCCCGCCACGGCAGGCGTCGAATACCCCGTGCCGGCGTCGGCGATCTTCCAGCGCAACCTGGGCCCTTCTTTGGGCCATTCCTTGAGAAGGCCTGTCTCCGCCGAGACCCCGTCGCGCCGCGCGCCTCGCCATTGGGGCCAATCGGCGGCCCAGCCGCCGCCAGCCGCTGACAACACGAGAAGGATCGCCATCCGGGCTTTGTACGCATTTCTCATAGGATTTAGTGGGCAGCCATTGTGGGTCCGGTTTCCGCGCCGTCAAAGCCAAAAATGTCTTGAGCCCGGCTTGGGATTTGTGGATAAAGTGTCGCTTTCTCTCTTGAGATGAGGCTGCGATGAAACATTTGTTGAGTCTGGAAAAACTGCCGCGGGAGGAGATGCTCTCCATCCTGCGCAACGTGAGCGCGTTCAAGCAAGGGCGGAAGCAAGACCCCCGGCGGCCGCTGGCCGGGCAGACCTGGGCGATGATCTTCGCCAAGTCCTCCACGCGCACGCGCGTTTCCTTCGAGGTGGGCATCGCCGAATTGGGCGGCAGGCCCATGTTTCTGAGCGCGACGGACATCCAGCTCGGCCGCGGCGAGCCCATCAAGGACACCGCGCGGGTGCTGGGGCGGATGGTGCACGGGGCGGTGATCCGCACCTATGCCCAGTCCGACGTCGAACAGTTCGCCGAATTTTCCGGCATTCCCACCATCAACGCCCTGACCGATCTCGAACATCCGTGCCAGATTCTGACCGACGTTTCCACCATCGAGGAGTTGCGGGGGCCGATCGCCGGGAAGGTGGTAGCCTTCGTGGGCGACGGGGCCTGCAACGTGCCCTCGAGTTGGATCTGGGCGGCCGCCCGTCTCGGCTTCGAGTTCCGAGTGGCCTCTCCGCGCCGTTACCAGCCTCCGGCCGACCTCCTGCGCCGGGCCGGCGGATCGATCGTCTGCACCGAAGACCCCGCCGCGGCCGCCGATGGCGCGGATGTGCTCTACACGGACGTGTGGGTTTCGATGGGCAAAGAGGCCGAAGCCGCCGAGCGGCGCCGGGAGCTGGCGCACTACCAGATCAACCGGGCGCTGGTCCAGCGCGCCAAGCCAGGCGCCCTGGTGATGCACTGTCTGCCCGCCTATCGCGGCCTCGAGATCGACGAAGCCACCTTCGAAGCCCACGCCGAGACCATCTTCACCCAGGCGGAGAACCGGCTCCACGTTCAGAAAGCCATTCTGGACTGGATTGTCCAGCCCTGAACCGCCGTTTTGCGGCGGAGGTCCTCTTGCCTCCTCCCGCCTTGAGGCTGGGCGGTTTGAGGCGCTGTGAAGATCGCGGGGCGGGAAGTCCGCCCATTTGGCGCCGGCTTCGCCTCCGACCCGGAGCGGTTTTTTCCGCTCGAAGACGGTCCCGGGCGGGTCTATATTGTCGTGATGAGTGGGTCTCTCGCCAGGCTGATGAGGGCGGGTTTGCTTCCAGCGGCGTGCGTGCTGCATCTAACCATGTTCACCTTCTTTGGCGCGGAACCGGACTGGGCGGAGGCCCGCCGGCGGATGGTTCGGGATCAATTGGCCGGTCCCGGGCGGGACATCACCAACCGCCAGGTGCTCGAGGCCATGGGCCGCACGCCGCGGCATGAGTTCATTCCGGCAGCCTCACGCGACTCTGCCTACGCGGATCGGCCCCTGCCCATCGGCCACGGGCAGACCATCTCCCAGCCATACATTGTGGCCTACATGACCGAGCAGCTCTCGCCCGCTCCCGGGGACCGCGTGCTCGAGATCGGGACCGGCTCCGGCTACCAGGCCGCCGTGCTCTCGGGGCTTGTCCGGGAGGTCTATACCATCGAAATCGTCGAGCCGCTCGGCCGACGGGCTCAGGCCGACCTGAAGCGGCTGGGATACACCAACGTGCAGGTGCGCATTGGCGACGGCTACAAAGGGTGGCCCGCGGCGGCCCCGTTCGACTCGATCATTGTCACCTGCGCGCCCGAGAACATCCCCCAGGCCCTGGTCGACCAACTGCGCGAGGGCGGCCGGATGATCATCCCCGTGGGGCCGCTCTACGACCAGAACCTCTATCTGCTGCGCAAGGAAGATGGCCGGGTCCGCCGCCAGGCGGTGATGGCGGTCCGCTTCGTGCCCATGGTGGGAGGCAAGGAGTAGTCCTCGGCCGGCGGCAAGCCAGATCTTCCCAGGAAGAAGCTCGGAAGGGCCTCTTCTCCCGTCCAAAATCCGTTCAAAAGGGCGATTCAGACCGCTCCGAAGATGTCTTGAACAATCCGGCTCCGGCGGGTAGGAGAGTGGGCTGTGAAGACCCGATGAAACCTGCCGGAACACTTCTGGCGTTCGGACTGGCCCTGTGGGCGGCCGCCCTCACCGCCGCCACGAAACCCAACATCGTTCTGATCCTCACGGATGACATGGGCTACGGAGACATCGGCTGCTACGGCGGGACCTTTGCGCCCACGCCCAACCTCGACCGCATGGCGCGCGAGGGCATCCGGTTCACCCAATATTACTCCGCCTCGCCGATCTGTTCGCCGTCGCGCGCCGGGCTCACCACCGGCATGGCCCCCGCCCGCTGGCGCGTCACCAGCTTTCTCCAGACCCGCGCCGGCAACCGCGGCTGTGAGCAGGCCGACTTTCTCGATCCGACGGCGCCTTCGTTGGCGCGCGCGCTGAAGAGCGCCGGTTACGCCACCGGCCACTTCGGCAAATGGCACCTCGGCGGAGGCCGCGATGTGACCAACGCGCCCCCGTTTGCCGCCTACGGTTTCGACGAACACGCCGGCACTTACGAAAGCCCCCAGCCACATCCGGACATCACCGCCACCAACTGGATTTGGTCGCCCCGCGACAAGGTGAAACGCTGGGACCGCACCGGCTTCTTTGTGGACAAGACCCTCGAGTTCCTCCGCCGCCACAAAGACCAGCCCTGCTACGTGAACCTTTGGCCCGACGACACCCACACCCCCTGGGTCCCCAGCCAGGAGCGCCTGGGTCAATACCCGGCCGGCCCCGAGGAAGAACGCAAGTTCCGGGCGGTATTGGATGAATACGACCGCCAGTTGGGCCGGCTCTTCGCAGGCCTGAAGGAATGCGGATTGGATGACCGGACCCTCGTGATCTTCACCAGCGACAACGGTCCCCTGCCCAGCTTCCGTGGCAGCCGCAGCGGCGGGCTGCGCGGCTCCAAGTTGAGCCTGTATGAGGGCGGCCTCCGCATGCCCTTCCTGGTCCGCTGGCCCGGGCGCGCGCCGTCCGGCCGAGTGGACGATCGGACCGTGCTGAGCGCCCTGGATCTGTTCCCGACTCTTTGCGGCCTGGCCGGAGCGCCATTGCCCGAAGCGGGCTTCGACGGGGAGGATCTCAGCGGGGCGCTGCTGGGGTCGGCGACCGCCCGCCGCAAGCCCCTGTTCTGGGAATATGGCCGCAACACCAACTTCTTCG
>JAKLEJ010000358.1 GCA_022711695.1 Verrucomicrobiota bacterium
ATGCAGCAGCGCGCCGGACTGGCCCAGGCGCTCATCAACAATCCCGACCTGCTCATTCTGGACGAGCCCACCAGCGGGCTGGATCCCGTCGGTCGGATGAAGGTGCGCGAAATCATCCAGCGTCTGAAGAACGAGGGCAAAACCGTGTTCTTCTCCTCGCACGAACTGGGGGAGGTCGAGACCGTCTGCGATCGCGTGGGCATTCTGTGCCAGGGGGAGCTTAAGGCCGAGGGGCGCGTGGCCGACATCGTCACCCAGTATGGCTGCGATCTGGAGCGCGCCTTCCTCCAGATCATCGGGTATTCCCCGTCTGTTGCCGCATGAAGCCGAGTCCTCTCCAAGTGGTTTGCATCCGCCGCCTGCTTCTGGCCAAGGCGCCGCATTTCACCCTGAGCCCGCATCTGCGCCGCCCTTTCGGTTTTGGGCTGCATCTGCGCATCACGCGCGAGGGGCATTCTCCCTGCCTCCAGTTTCTGCCGCGCTCCCGCGCCGTCTCGAAGGCGGGCACGGGTCTGGCGGTTGAGCCGCTTCAGCCATGAGTTCAGCCATGCGTGTGATTTCCGCGACCGCCGGGGTGGTGCTGCTGGAAATGGTCCGGCGGAAGGACTTCTATGTCCTGTTCGTTCTCACGGCCCTGATCACCCTGGTGATGGCCTCGGTCAACATCTTCAACGACGACAACATCGTCCGGTATCTGAAGGAAATCTGTCTCCTGTTGATCTGGGTGAGCTCGCTGGTCATCGCCATCGGCGCCGCCGCCCGGCAGGTCCCCGCCGAGAGGGAGAACCGCACGATCTTCCCCCTCCTGGCCAAGCCGGTGACCCGGAGTCAATTCCTGGTGGGCAAGTGGCTCGGGTGCTGGCTGGCGTGCGGCATTGCCCTGGCGGCGTTCTACCTGTTCTTTGGGGTGGTGGCGGCCTCGCGTGAGCATGCCTGGCCTGTGGGGAGCTACTTTCAGGCGCTGACGATGCATTGGGCGGCCCTGGGCGTCATCCTGGCCATGACCCTCGCCGGCTCGATTGTGCTGGCCGCGCCCTCTTCGACCGTGACCATCGTCTTTGTGGTGGTTGGCGGCATTCTCTTCATGGGGGGGCATCTCGACCAGGTGGCTTTGCGAGCCGGTGGGGTCGGGGGCGTGCTGCTCCACGCGCTCTATTACGCGATTCCGCATCTGGAACTCTTCGCCAACGTGCGCGACCTGATCATCCACGATTGGCCCTTGATCCCGTGGTTGATCTGGCTGGCGGCCCTGTTCTACGCGGGGGTCTATACGTGCATCTTCCTGCTGACGGCGTGGCTGCTCTTCCGGCGGCGCGCCCTCAATTGACATGAAGCACTGGCTCCGGCTTCTTCTCCTGCTGGCGGCCGCTTTCACGCTGGCCACGCTGCTGGAGCCTGCCTTTCGAAAGTGGTCCGACCGTCGGGCTGCGGCCCGGAGTGTCCTGGCCTCGATCCTGGGCGACAGCCGCCGGCTTTTTGCCAATCATTTCTTCGTCCAGGCCGATGTCTATCTTCACAGCGGGTACTACCCGTCCATCTTTGACGAGTCGCTGGCGGGCGAGACAGGCATCGACGAGCACGAGGACGAGCGCGACCACTCGGCGCACAAGAATCCGGGCGAATGCAAACACGATTTTCTGGGCAAGCCCCGCAACTGGATCGATCGGTTTGGACGCAACTTCTTCCCCTCCAAGCATACCCACCTTGGCGAAAAGGGCGCCCAGGCTGCCCAAGCCCGGGAAATCCTGCCTTGGATCAAGTTCTCGGCTGAATTGGACCCGCATCGGGCCGAGAGCTTCACCGTGGGCGCCTACTGGCTTCGGCAGATGGGCCGGACCAACGACGCCCTCCAGTTCCTGCGCGAGGGGCTTCGCTCCAATCCCTCCCATTGTGAAATCCTTTACGAGATGGGCCTTTGCTACGAGGAGCGTCAGGACGAGGCGCTGGCCCGAAATCTCTGGGAGCGGGCCTGGCGCCACTGGATCGATCAGGAATCCGCCAAGAGCGAGCCCGATCGCTTGATGGCCGCCCAGATTCTGACCCATCTGGCCCGGTTGGAGGTCCGGGCTGGACGCCGTGATCGCGGCATGGCCTATCTCGAGGAACTGAAAAAGGTCTCCCCGCAGCCGGCCGAAATCCAAAAGCGCATCGAGGAAGTCAGGGCGGGCCTTCCGTTCGACATCTTGGCCAAACCCCAGTCGCCGTCGCGCTAGCGCGCCCCAAAATCGGCCTCGCGCCGCCACGGCGAGCACCGGCTCAGCCATCGGACCCGCAAGTGGGACAAGCGCAGCAGCAAGCTGATCTACCGCGACAGCACCCCCCGCATGCTGGGCGGGGAACCCTCCGTAAAGTGAGGGCGCCTCCCCTGGATTGCGGAGGCTGGACGGCAGGCGTTTGTCTTGTGCGGGCGAGCCCGGCGCAGCCAGTGTGTCTCCAAACGCGGCCTACGCCATCCAGGCCCGGTCCCGGTCCAGTTTTCCGCCGAGAACCTCGTGGGTCACTGAGACGTTCTCCGCCACCTGGAAGTCGAACATACCCACCAGGGCGAAATCGGCCCCGTTCTCGAAGGCATAGCGGAATCCCGAACGCGGGTGAATCGCCCCCGCCGCCAGCACTTTGTAGGCGATCCAGGGCCGCGCCAGTTCCGACATGTAGGCGATGGTCTCCTTGGGCTCGCGGCACCAGTAGTTGTCGATGCCGTAGTTATCGATGACCTCCTTCTCCTGGGCCAGTTGCCGTCGCGACCAATAGTTCGTGTTGTGGAGCGTCTTCACGTAGAAATCCGGCGCGATCCGCGCCTCCTCCACCGCCCGAGTCGTCCGCAGTTCGTGCCCCGCCACCCCGGCGATCAAGCCGGCGTCCTTGATGTTCTTCACCAGCTCGCCGATCCGTCCGACCGCGCCTTCGCGGGTCCAGGCGTCGCCATGGTTCCCCACTAGGAACGCTCCGACTGCCCCGGCGTCCACGGCCTCCTTGACCGCGGTCTTCAGGTCCTCTTTGGTGGGGACGATCTGGGCCAGGTATTGAATGCGGCCGCCCCGGGCCCGGTATTTGCGATAGACCTCGACCGCGTGGGGATCTCCCGGGTAGGCCACCATGGTGTTGACGCCGTGTTGTTCGCACAGCGCCCAGGTATCCATAATGCGCTCGTCCGTGAAGTAGTTCTTCAGCAGCTCCGAGACGTAGATCAGGTCGCGGCTGTGCGCGTAGCCGCTGATCAGGTTGCCGCCGCAGATCAGCCGGCTCATCTGCACCTTGCCGATTTTGCCCTGGGGGCAGGGGACCGGCTTGGGCGCGGTCTGCCCGGCAGCGGGCGCCGCCTGGGCCTGGCGCGCCAGCGCGTGCTCTTCCAGGCTGGCGAGGAAGGGCGCGGCGGCCGAAGCGGCCAGGGACTTCTTCAAGAAACTCCGGCGGGCGAGCGGGCCCGGCCGGGATTGGCGCCGCGCGGCGCCCGGGCTTTCGCGGTGATCGGTGGACGACATTGACGGGCAGGGTGGCACGGCGAGCCCCGGGCCGGCAAGCCTGGAAAGCGCCTGCTTTCTGTTTTGCATTTTGGGCGGCGTGCTCCATCTTTGCCGCGCTGAGATGAACCGCATCCATCTGCTTTCCGAGCAGGTCGCGAACCAGATCGCGGCCGGAGAAGTGATCGAGCGCCCCGCCAGCGTCGTCAAGGAACTGGTGGAGAACGCGCTCGATGCCCAGGCCGGAAACATCACCGTCGAGATCGGCGCCGGCGGCCGCAGCCTGGTGCGGGTGACGGACGATGGAGTGGGGATGAGCCGCGACGACGCCCTGCTTTGCCTGGAGCGTCATGCCACCAGCAAAATCCGCCGCGCCGAGGATCTCGCGGCCATTGTCACCATGGGCTTTCGCGGCGAGGCGCTGCCGAGCATCGCCAGCGTCAGCCGCATGAGCCTGACCACCCGCGAGCGCGAGGCCGTCGGCGGCGCCGCCACCCAGATTCTCATCCACGGAGGCAAAATCCACGACGTCCGCGAGGCGGGCGCTCCTGCCGGCACCTGCGTCGAGGCCCGCAGTCTGTTCTTCAATCTCCCGGCCCGGCGCAAATTCCTCCGGAGCGAAGAAACCGAAACCGCCCACATCCAGCATTACCTGGTGTTGGCGGCCCTGGCCCATCCGGGAATCGGATTCAAGTTCATTCGCGACACGCGACTGCGATGGCAGGCGCCGCCGATCAAGGCGGGCCCTGAGCCCGAAAGCCGCCTGGCGGCCCTCAAGGAGCGCATGCGGGCGC
>JAKLEJ010000359.1 GCA_022711695.1 Verrucomicrobiota bacterium
CAGTCTCCCGTGAACGGGAGGCCGGCCGGCCTATAGGACCCTTTGGGGTGGTCTGCCGTCGCGATCCGCAGGTGCTTTTTCACCGGCGTCCGCGTTTCATCTTTCACGATGAGATGGTATTTTCCCCGCGCTTTGAGCAGGGTGGCATCGATGACGTTGAAGCCGCCGTCATAGAGCAGCTTCGGTCCATTTCAGCCATTCGCGGCTCCACGCCAGGCAGAGGCCGTCCTGGCCGTTATCGCGGAAGAAAGAGAACAACAGGACGTTGGAGACGGTTTGCGCCGCAACGGCGAGGCCGCCGCAGAGGAGAATCGCGGCGGCGAACAGGCGGGGCCAAAGCCCGGTTCGGCGGAGGGTCGAGGTCTTCATTCGTCATCGGCTTCGATCACCTTCCACTCGTGCGCGCCGCCGGCGAAGTCCTTCTGTAGCTTGACGACCAGGCGCAGGGAAGCGGTCGTGACCGGCTCGAAGGCCACGGCGCACCATTGATCTTTGGCCACCGGGTAGCTGCCGCGGACAACGACGGGCTTCCACTCGCCGCCCTGTTGGGCCTCAATACGCCAGGAGGCGGGCAGGCGGCAGCCGCCGCGGCCGGTATCGTCGAACCAATAGACGCGGGCGCCGCTCAGGGTGAGGGGCTTGGGCCAGGTGTACTGGGCCCACTCCTCGGTGTCCTTGTGGGGCCACCAGTGGCAGAGCGCCCCCGGTTGATCGCCGCTGCTCTTGGGATCGAAACCGTCGTTGATGCCGTGGGGCTGGGAGTTGCTGTTTCTGAAGGAGACCGTGACCTGGGCCTTGGTCTCGGGACCGCCCGCGGGCGGGATGGGGGGCGTGAGCGGCAGCCAGACCTTCATGGGACCCTCCGTGCGATTGTCCCACGCATAATATGGGATGGCCTTGACGGGGGTGGAGCGCGCGGGGGCCGCGGGCTGATAGAGTCTGCGCGTCCAGTCCTGCTCGGGCGTAAGATGCGCCTGTCCTTTAAGCACAACCACGCCGCCGAGGAGGCTCTTTTCCTTTTCGGCTTTCCACACGCCGTCGTCGGAGAAGCTGAGGCCGGCCAGGGGTTGAGGTTGGTCGCACGCTTCGAGGCAATAGACGAGCGGCCCGCGCTGGAGCGCGAACAGGTTGTGGTTGGCGCGGACGGCGGGGTGGGCAGTCATCCGTTCCGCGGGCATCTCGAGGTCCAATTCGATGACGTCGCCTTTGCGCCAGGTGCGGGAGAGGACCAGGTAGCCGCGCTCGACCACCGGTTTGGCCACCCTCTGCTTGTTGACCGAAACAGCGGCGTCGCGGCTCCAACCCGGCAGGCGCAGGCGCAGCTCGAATTTGGCCGGGTTGGGCAGGAGGGGGCGGAAGATCACCCTGCCGTCCCAGGGGTAGTCGGTGGTCACGCTCAGGAGCAGCGGCGCGCCATTGACGGTGGCTTTGACGCTGCCCTGGATGAAGAGGTTCACATAAAGGGCGGTATCGCCGAGGGCATAGGCGTAGCCCCCCAGCGAGGCGAGAGTGCGGGCCACGTTGGGCGGACAGCAGGCGCAGCCGAACCAGGGCGAGCGGTGATGCGTGCCGCGGCTTTCCATGGGGTTGACGTAGAAGAACCGGGTTCCGTCCTGGGAAACGCCGGCCAGAACGCCGTTGTAGAGCGAGCGCTCCAGGATATCGGCGTATTTGGCGTCGCCGTGGAGGAGGGCCAGGCGATGGTTCCACTGGGCCAGGGCGATGGTGGCGCAGGTTTCCTGGTAGGCGGTGAGATTCGGCAGGTCGTAGTCCTCGGTGAAGCCCTCATTGTGGGCGCTGGGGCCAATGCCGCCGGTGAGGTACATGTTCTTCTCGGTGGTGTTGCGCCAAACCCGGTTCAACATCTTGAGCAGGGCCGGATCGCGGGTTTCGGCGGCCACATCGGTGGCCCCGCTGAGCAGGTAGGCCGCGCGGACGGCATGACCCTTGATATTGCGGTGGTCGCAGATGGGGATGTCGTCCTGCCAGTAGGAGCCATCATAACGGTCCAGCGGGGTCTTGTGTTCTTCGGCAAAATAGCGGCGGCCGCGATTCTCGATAAAGAACCGGGCCAGGTTGAAGTAGCGCTGTTCGCCAGTCACCCGCCAGAGCTTGATCAGCGCCAGCTCGATTTCCGGGTGCCCAGGGTAGCCCAGGCGCTTGGGAGGCGGGCCGAACACCGAATCGATGTGATCGGCGTTCTTGACGGCCACGTTCAGAAAACTACGTTTGCCAGTGGCTTGGAAATGGGCCACCGCCGCCTCAAACATGTGGCCGGCGCAGTAGAGTTCGTGGTTGTCGCGCAAGTTGGTCCAGCGCCGGCCCGGTTCCTTGACCACGTAGTAGCTGTTCAGGTAGCCATCGGGCTGCTGGGCGGCGGCGAGGGTGGCGATGATTTCATCCAGGCGTTTGTCCAGCGCGGCATCCGGGTGGGTGGCCAGGGAATAGGCGGCCGCCTCCAGCGCCTTGTAAACGTCCGAATCCATGAACACGGGCCCCTGAAACCCGTTGGTGGCCTTCGCGGCCGCCAGGCGCAGGTTGCCCAGGTTGCCGGATTTCTCCAGGTTTTCGAGGTTGACCGGGATGGAGGCCACGCGGTTGGTTTCACGCCGCGGCGCCCAGAAGGCGTCGTTGACTTCGACGTGGGTGAAGGGCACGGCTTTGAGGCGGGCAAGAGCGGGGCTTTCCGCAGCGACCGCCAGGCCTTGCCCTCCAGCCAGAGCCAACAGGGTCGTCAGGATCAGGGGTGTTTTCATAAAGATCTTGGAGTGCAGTGGCAGCGTCTCTTCGTGAGAAAGCGTTACTTGTGCGACGCGGACGCGGGGATAGCCTGACTCCGCTTCCACAAGCCGGCGAGGTAGCGCCCGCTCTCGCTGAGCGAGCCGTCCGGCTTGACCAGCCAGAACCCGCGCACCAAGGCGGGATCGGCGATCGGCGTCTTGGTTCCAGGAGCAACGCCGCGGGCAAATTCGTTGCAGTAAAGCTCCCAATGCGCCACATATTTCACCTCGGCCGCCAGGGCGACGCCCAGCCATTGGTCCCAGCGTTCGGCGATGCGGTCCTTCTGTTCGTTCTCCGGGATGCCGACCTCGCCCAGGAAGACGGCGCCGGGGCCGAAGAGCGGGCCAGTGCGGGCATGGCGACGGATTTCGGCGATGGCCTTCCAGAGCGTCAACGGGCTCGAAAGCGCGTCGTAGGCGCTGTAGGAGATCAAATCCAGTTCGACACCGGGCAGGACCTCGGTGGTCATGGTGGGGATCTTATCCCAGGCGTCGGCGACGCGGTTGACCTCGGCGGCATGGGCCACCACGCATTTGGCCTCACCCGCATGGTCGCGCCGGGCTCGGGTCACGCCGGCCTGTCGTGCGCTCAGCCAGCGGCGCATCCGCGCGCACCGCTCCCGCCAGTCGTCCGGCGGTGGATTCCATTTCTGACCGCTGCCCCGCAGGAGCCAGTCCCCCTCCCAATGCTGAAGGACAATGGTAACGAGCCGAGTCCGGAAGACCTGGCAGAGGTGAGCTGTCAGGTCGTAGAATTCCTGCTCGACCGCCTTGTAGAACCCTTCGCCGAGGCCGGCGTTGCGCCAATTGTTTTCAACGGGCGACTGGGCCTCGAGCAGCAGGGTCTGGAAGGGTCGGGCAAACAGTTGAACCCAATAGTCCGACCTGGCCAGTTCCAGGAAGTTGCGGCAGCGGCCCCATTGGCTGTGGAACGGGTAGGACCGGGCAGCGTCATCCGGAATGAACCAGAACTTGCCCAGGCGCGTCCCCAACTCCAGCAGCTTGTCAGCGCCCTCCAGCAGGAAGGGTCGGCCGGTAAGGCAATACCGGCCGGCCACGTGGGCGGCGCCGACGCGGGCGTTGAAGTCCGCCGGCAGCCGCGCCAGCCTGGAGGGCCGTTGCGCCTCGATGAGGTCCCGGATGCGGGCGTCCTCATCCGAGGGCAGCGCCGCTCTGGCTGAAAACAGCCCTCCGGCCAAACCCCCAAGGGTTCCCGCCGCCGCGATCCGGAGGAAGGCGCGCCGCGACGCCAGCGGCCCCTGGCGCCCCCAAGTTCGGAACGGATCGGGACGAGACTCCATGGAGACGCGCCGGGCTTACTTGGCGGCGGGCAGGCGCAGCACGGTGACCGAATTGCCCGGGAACGTGTGCTGGAAGGCCGGCCCGGCGACATTGAGCCGGCTGGACTTGGGCGCGACCTTAAGCGGCTCCTCAAGGGTGTTCTCGTCCGTGGGACTG
>JAKLEJ010000036.1 GCA_022711695.1 Verrucomicrobiota bacterium
TGGGCCGGATCGACCAGTTGGAGGGCCCAGCCCTGGCCGTCGGCGGTGGCCGGCCAGGGAGAGTTGTTGTCGTAGCGCACCCGGTCCACCACCACGTCTTGCGCCGGAGTGGCCCCCGGCTGGATCAGGCTCAGCGTCTCGCCCCCGTTGTCCAGTTCGGCGGGGAATTCCCCTGCCACGAGCTTGAGCGGACCGTAGAGGGAGGCGTAGGCGAAGCGGTCTTTGGCGACCACGAGGTATTGGCGATTGGTAATGACAGACCCCGCAGGGAAGGTGAAGCCGAGGCCCTCGATGCGCCAGTTCGACAAGTCAAAGGTGCGGTTGGTCGAGGCGTTATAGAGCTCGAGGTAAGAAGTGCCGGGGTTAATCGGGTTGTACATGATCTCGTTGAAGACCACGAGGCCAACCGGCGAGACCTCCGGCGCGGACGAATCCACCGTCACGGTCATGTTGCTGAGGACATTGCCGGCGCGGTCCACGGCGGCGACGACAAGATCGTTGTTTCCAGCAGGGACCGGAACAGTCATTCGCCAGCTCGTGACGTTGCTCCACGTGATGGGGTAGGCGTTGCCGTTGACCAGGATCTGTTCGGCGAGCACAGGGGCCGTGCCAACGAGGGTCACCGAGGCGTTGGTGGTCTGAACGACAGCCGGGGTGACGACGTTGAAGACATTGCTCGCCGAGGCAGTCAGTTGCTGGAGAATAAAATCGCGCCGCTGGTCAATCCATGTCCAGATGCTGGAGGGATGCTCGACGGGCATGCCGTTCGCAGTCAGCGCATTGTAGCGGTCCACCATGCGCGGCGAGTAGGAGTCCGGAAGCATCGGGCCGCTGACCAGCTCTTGCATGGTCCGCCAGAAGGACCGCACAAAGGGCGGATGGGCGTACATCGCCGCGATGGTGGGCTCGTATTGGTCGGCGGCGCCGGACGTTCCCAAGTCGAACAACCCCTGTGTCGGGCCGTCGCTCTGCTTGCCCAGAACCAGTTCCATATCCCACAGCAGGAGCTTCCACGGACCGTGCTCCGGCTTGTAGGTGTAGCAGTTCTTGCCGCGGCGATAACCGTAGCTGTCCCAGTTGCCGACGGCGTGCTGCAAGGCAAAAACCCGCATCCATTCATCGACGTCCATGTGCGCAAAGGTGGCCGAAGTATAGGGCTCGGGTGTGGTCGCGGAAACGGCGTCCACGAGCTGGAAGAGGGGGACAAAATCGTCGGGCGAACCGGAGACGGCGCGGGGCCGGAAATTATAGCGGTAGCGGGCGGTCTTCTTGGCGCCGCCGGTGGTGGTGTAGTTCAGCAGACGGCAGGTCTGCACCTCGAAGCCGTTGCCGATGTCGTCGAACTCGAACCAGTCCTCGATCTTGTGCAATTTGCCCTGGTTGTCGTCCGGGAAATACTCGTCCACATATTCGCCATTGGGCTGCTGGTGGTCGAAGAAGATCATGCCGCGGCGCTGACCGTTGAGCACGCCGCGCACGACGCGTTTGTGGTTGTAGCTCAGCCCCAGCTCGCGCCCCATCCAGTAGCAGGTGTACTCGGCCTGGCAGGTAAGGTCGTTGTTGAAGAAGCTGACGTAACCTTCCTGCGCGGCCAGGACGAAATCGCGGTAGCCCAGGAAGCGGTCGTCGGAGGGGAACCCGAGTTCGTAGTCGCAGGCGGTCGAGCCCAGCGGGCCGGTGTAGGGCTGGTTGGCAGTATGCCAGGGACTGGCGCTGTAGAGCGCGTCGATGTTGTACATCACCCGCCAGTTGCCGTAGGCAAAGGTGGCGTCGAAGGGCTCATTGCTGTTGCGCTCGCGGAACGTCCAGGTGTCGATGTTGGCCTGGGTCAGCCAGAACCGGTAGGTGCCCATCGGACCCGGGAACTCCGTTTCGCCGAAGCGGATGAGGCACTCGCGAGCGGGAGCGTCACTGGGGAAACGGCTGGGGGGCCCAAGGTTGGGATCGTCCACGGCCATGATGTAAAACGCGACCAACGCGCCGTTGGTCTGGCCGGGGATGACCCCGGTATAGACGTCGTTGTCGAGCAGGAAGCCGCCGCTGGCGCCGCCGCCAGTCATGCCCACCATAGTGTAATTGGTCGAAGGATCGACGCGGTAGTAGAGCAGGACGTTGTCCACGCCATCCGGATCGAGCACGCGGGCCTGGACTCTCACGGGCTGGTTGGCGGCCGGCAGGACGGGGGCATGCGCCACGTCGGCGATGGCCGGCCCCGCAGCCAGATTGAGGCGCGAGTTGGGTTGGCCGGGCGTGCCCAGGTTGGACGGCACGTCCATCGCCACCGCCGCCTCGATCCATTGGCCGCGCAGCCGAAGCAGGCAATAAGGGGTGCCTTTGAGCCAGCGCATCTTGGCGCGGATCGTGCCATTCTGGGAGGTGGGCATGGTGGGAATCCGGGTCCACACCTTGTTCGGGCCGGGATCGCCCCGGCCGACCGCGACGACGCGCAGGGCCTTGGAACCGCCGACGCCCACACCGTCCTCGATGAACGACGGACGATGCGTGCCCATGAAGATCCAGTTGGTGGCCCCACCCTCGAAAGCGCCGTTGGCGACACGGTTGCTGGTCATATTGGAGGCCGACCGGCATTCCACGTCGTCGAGGAGGCACTCGCCGGCATCCTGCATGAGAATCTCAAAGCGATCCGGCACGAAGCTGCCCTGGGTGCTGCTGTTGTCGAGCATGCCGGTGAAGTCCACGGTCGTCCACGGGGCTTTCTGGCTTTCGTCGCTGTCGGCCCAGTTGGCGGCCAGGCGGGTGTCGGCCCGGGGATCGATCAGTTCGAGCGAACTGCCGCCGCCGTCGCTCCACCGCCCCCAGCGGCCGCCATCCCGATAGGCGACCTCGTTGACCGTGACATGGGAGAGGTTGGTTCGGATCGCGCCCTGGCTGTTGGTCGTGTAAGTCCACAGGGGCATCTCGAGCACGAGGTGTTCGCCGGCGTCGCTCAGGCTGCCGTTGTAGTTGCCGAAGGCGATCGCCGCATTGAGCTGCGGGTGTTTGGCCAGCAGGTTGGTGCGGTTCTCTGCCACCACCACGAAGCCGCCCGGCGGCACCACGGTGTTGGCCGGGAAGGTGAAGCTCACACCGCCGCTCAACTGCCAGCCTCCCAGATCCACGCTGGCGGCGCCGCGGTTGTAGAGCTCCACGTATTCGTCGTCGTTCGAGCCGGACAGGGGATGGTACATGATTTCGTTGATGACCATCTCGCGCGCCAGGGGCTCACGGTTCACGCCGCCCGGGGTGGGCGCGGCCAACTCGCTCCAGAGCCGCGATCCGTCCGGCGAGCGGCCCCGGCTCACGTTGCGCGCCTGACCGCCGAAGCGAATGGCGTCGATCGCCCGTGTGCCGGAGGCATTCCAGAGGATGAGTTCGTCGCCGTCGCTGCTGAGGGCGAAGCCGAGCTGCGTTTCATCGAAACTGACGAGCCCCCCCGGTTGCAGCACCAGGGCGGGAAGCTGGAACTTGTTCGTGCCGAAATCGTCGCTCAGCCATGCGCCGGTCAGATCGACCGGCTGGGTCGAGGTGTTGTAGAGTTCGACAAAATCGCGCAGGCCCGGGGTGTCGGAATTGGCCAGAAACTCGTTGATAACCACGCCGCGGAGCGGCTCCGGCCCGAAGCCGTCGGCGCGGCCGGGCGAACCGCCGACCAGGTCGCTCAGACCCCAGGCGCGCGGGTCGGCCTCGCCGTAGCTGGGCCGCCGCAGGACCAGCGAATGCCCCGTGCCGTCGGCGGCCACAGGCCAGGGGGCCTTGTCGTTGTACTCGATGTCCAGCACCACGCCGCCCACCGAGTTGACGAGGCGCAGCACGCCGCCCTCATTGGGCAGATTGTTGGTGAACGGGCCCAGCACGCCGCTGAGCCCATAAAAGGCCTCGACGGCGGCGGGGTTGCGCGCCACCACCAGGCAGCCGCCGGCAGGCAGGGTCGTGCCGGGCGGGAACTCGTAGCTGATGTCCCCGGCAAGCCGATAGCCGCCCAGTTCCTCGTAGAACAGGTCCGGGTTGAAGATCTCGACAAACTCGAGGCTGTTGGTGGCCCAGGCGTCAGGCGGGTTGTACATGAGCTCCGAAATGACCAGCCCCGTCTTCCGGGTGCAGGGGGCCAGGGGCTCGAACGGCAGGGAGGCGTTCGTGACGATGACGCCGCCGCCGACGCCGAGGTCGCGGAAGCCGGCGGTGGTGGTGGCGCTGGCGCTGTTGGCGGTGACTGCCAGACCGACCTGCGCGGTCGAGCCCATGGCGATCGTGGCCGAGCCCAGGAACGACCAGGTCTCGCCGTCAATGCTGACAAAGCCATCGAACACGTTGCCCGCCCGTCGCAGCCGCAGCCAGGTGTAGGGGTGGTTCACCGGGAAGGCGCCGCTGGGCGCGATGTTCGTCGAGGTGGTGCTCCGCGCCTGGAAGAAGCAGCCGGCCGGCCCGGGGGTGGCCCAGGCGGCGGCGAACGGGCTGTTGGTGGTCAGGCCCTCGCGCGCCATCAGGCCGGCCCGCGCCCAGACGTCGCTCAGGCTGAGCGCGCTCAACCGCACCGTCACGTCGAAATCGCCCGTGCGCTCCTCGAAGCCCAGGGTCAATTGGTCGCTGACCGCGCCGATGCCCGCGCCGCTCGCGATCAGGTCATAGCCGCCAGGGGCGCCCACCACCGCGCTGGCCACTGATGGCGCGCCGATGTCGCGTAACCGGAAGGGGGTGGCCACAAAGGTGGCCGTCGAGTTCGGGGCGATGGTGTTCGGGGTGGCGGCGATGTCCTGCACCTGGCTGACCCTGGCCGTGTAGGTCTGACTCAGGGCCAGAGGCGCGCAGGACACAATGACCGACAGGCCGTCGGGGGCCAACGCCGCGCTGGAGAGCGCCACCGCGCCACCGGGTCCGGTGAGAGAAAAGTGCGCCACGTTCGTGGCGGTGCTCTCGCTGACACGCTCCGAGAACAGAATCTCGAACGCGGCCGCCCCCGCGCCGGAGGCTCGCACGAGCGCCGGCGGATTCGTGTCGGTCAGCACATGCAAAAGCGCGTTGCTGCTGACGGCGAAATAATTGGTCCCCAGGACCGTGTTGGTGGCCCACAAGCGCACCCACGCGCCGTCCTCGGCCAGGGTCGGAGTATAAACCAGCGTCGCGTTGGTGGCGCCGGCAAGGGGCGTCTCCCCCTTGAACCACTGTAGGCGGTAAGGGGGGCGGCCGCTGACCGTGGCCTGGAAAGTCGCCGCGGTGTTCTCGACAACCGTGGCGTCCGCGGGTTGAACGAGAATGGACACCGGGCCATCGCTGGGCGGCGCCTCCGGTCCAGCCAGGTAATTCGCCGCAACCGCCGCGGCGGGCAGAGCCATGTTATAGATGCGAAACTCATCGATGCGGCCGGCAAAATAGGCGTCCGCAGAATACTGCGAGCGCCCCAGCCAATCGTTGGCCGTAACGCCGATGGCCGCCGGAGTCAACGTGAAGGCCGTGTTCTCGCCCGCGAGCACGCCGTTCACATACAGGCGCCCCACCTGGCTGGCCCCGTCCTGGGTCCAGACCACATGGTGCATCAGGTTGTTGCCCGGGGCGGTCACATCCAACAGTTGCTCGCCAGAACCCTGGTTATAGGCCACCCGGATCGTGCCGCTGCCCGAGGGCCATGTCAGGAACATGTTTGTCCCGGCCCCGTTGCCAAAATCCCACACGCGGGCCCAAGTCCCGGCGCCGGTGTTCATCACCCAGGTTTCGAACGTCACTGACGTGTAACCGGTCACCAGGTTGTCCGGCAGATCGACATAGGCGCTGCTGCCGCTGAACACCGCCTGGCCCCCGGAGATGGTGGCCCCGACGAGCGCGCCATGAGCCGTGCCCACCACGTCGTTGGCGTTGCTGGCGAAGTTGTAGCGATGAGTCAGCGCCGAGCCGACGGTCAGAATTGTCAGCGTGGCCACGGAACTGGTGGCGCTGTAGGCTGTGCCGCCGGAATTGTTGGCGGCAACACAATGCAACTGGGCCCCGTTGTCCGCAAGGGTGACGGGGCCAACGGTTACCGAGCGATTCGTCGCCAAGGCCAACGGCGATCCGTCAC
This sequence comes from Verrucomicrobiota bacterium, assembly GCA_022711695.1. Classification (GTDB taxonomy): domain Bacteria; phylum Verrucomicrobiota; class Verrucomicrobiia; order Limisphaerales; family JACRJZ01; genus JACRJZ01. The sequence continues at coordinate 6,050 of JAKLEJ010000036.1, forward strand.
GGTACCACTGGTAGGCGATGGGTTGCTGGCCGGTGGCCGACACCCTGAAGGTCGGGGTTCCCCCCTCGCCCACGGACTGATTCTGGGGCTGAGAGGTGATCGCCACCGGCCCGGTGGGCGGAACAAACGCCGGACCGTAAGCATAGTTGGCGGCGACATCGGTTGCGCTGAGACAGCCGCCATGCACCCGGACCGTGTTGATGTAGCCGGTGAAACGCAGGCCAGAGGTGAGAGCCGAGGCGCTGTCCCGTTGCGTGCCGATGTTGATGCTGAAGCCGCCGAAGGTCTTGAGCACGTCCGGCAGCACCTTTCTTACCCGCAGGGCGCCATCGACATACACATTGATCGTGCGGTTGCCGTCATAGGTATAGACGATGTGGTGCCACTCGTTGGCAACCGGCACCCCCGCCGCGTCGGGCCAGCCAACGTCGTAAGAACCGCTCCAATGGCCGACGGCGCCGTACCCGGCCGCGCCCACATTGCTCCCATAGTTGATCGAAAGATTGGACCCGTCCGGCGAGCCGCCGCGATGGGACCACGAGACCAGCGTTTCCTCGTCCGCAATCGACGGGTTCAGCGCCCAGACCTCGACGGACCGGTCGCTGGCGCCCTCCAGGTCAGGCACGCTCACGGGGCCCTGGTAGAAGTCGGTCGTGCCATTGAAATAGACACCGGCGATGCCCGTGCCGGCCACGTCATTCGTCAAACCCGGGCTGCCGTTGCGGGTGAAGTTGCCGATCGCGCCCGCATTGATCCAGGTGGCGGCCCCAGCGCTGCCATTCGTGGCCCGCAGGTCCACGTGCAGCGTCCCGGCAACCACCAGGCTGGACTGCGCCCGAAGCGGGAGGTGGGACAACGCTGCGACGGCGGCGACGACGAGGAATGCATTCCGGATTGGGGTGTTCATATGAAGCTTGTGACTGGTGGTTGTCGGCCGGGCCGCCGATTCCGCTCGGCGGGGATCCCGGCCGCTCGTTTAGATCGGCCTGTTCAGATCATAAATCCACCCGGCCGAAATGACGCGTCGGACAGGAGCGCGCGAACGTCCCGGGCAGGCAGCGTGGTTATTTTCTTTGTTAAGTTAAGGAATGCCTTACCTTCAGGCGCAGGGGTTGTCAAGCCCTGAATCGGCGCGCACTTCTGCGATTCTGCGCGCAAGCCCACCGGGGCGAGGCCGAGACGGTCATTTCCAGATGCGCAGCGGGCTGGCGGCGACGGGCATGCGCGGTTCGACAGCCTCCGGCCCAACCGGAAAGCCCCTTGCGCAATGCAGTTTGGCCGAAAGCAAGAATCCTCCATCAGTGGGACCCCAACCCCGCGGAGGCAGTTTCAAACACCGATCCGAACCCGTTCAACATTGCCTCTCCCACGTGGGACAGCGAGTGTTGGAAGGAGTCTGGACAGTTGGGTTGGAAGGAGTCTGGACAGTTGGGTTGGAAGGAGTCTGGACAGTTGGAACGGGCGGAATGGGAGAGCCGGACGGCCCCGGGACAAAAAGAGAGGCAGCGGCTAATACTTTGGCGTCTGGGGTGTCATAATGATAGCCCGCGATGGAGCGGGAGCATAGAGTCAAAAGAAACGGTCTAATCAGGCGAAAGAACGAATCAGGGCATGGCCGTGGCGAGACCCGAGGAAGCACAGGCGGGGTGCGCGAAATCGGAACCGATCGAACAACTGTTCGCGGCTCTGGAATCGCCGCTGCTGGCTTACGCCCTGAGACTGGTGGAAGACATGGCGCTGGCCGAGGACATCATCCAGGAGGCATTTCTCCGGCTGCACCGGCAACAAGCGGAGGTGCGGGAGCCGCGCCGGTGGCTGTATCGCACGGTGCACAACCAGGCGATCAACCACCGCCGGCAGCGAGGCAGGCTGGTGCCTCTGGAAAGCCTGACGGAAGGGGGGAGCGGCGGAGAGCGGGAATACCGCGACCTGCAGCCGCTGCCGGACGAGCAGATCGCACGCATGGAACATATCGGCCTGGTTCGCTTGAGCTTGCGCGCCCTGGATGAGCGCAGCCGGCAGTTGGTGCAACTGAAGTTCAACGAGGGTCTTTCCTACAAGGAGATCGCCGCGCGCACAGGGCTGACCATCGGGCACGTCGGCTACCTGCTCCATTACGCGCTCAAGGCGGTGGCCGCCGAACTGGCCAAAGCCGGACTGGTGCCATGAATGCTGAGTTTCCATCCTCCCGAGAGGCCCTGGAGGCGCGGGTCACCGCGCTGATCCTGGGTGAACTGCCCACCGACGAAGCCGAGGCGCTGCGAGCCGCGTTGGCCTTGGATGCCGAACTGGCCCGGCTGCACGAGCGGCTGCGCCAGACCATCGAACTGGTCCAAGGCGCCGCAGTCGCGCCGGAAGAGAAGTCCGCTTCACAACCGGTTGCGCTCAAGCTCTCTCCCGAGAAGCGGGAAGCGCTTCTGGCCCAGTTCAAGGTCACGCCTTTGCCCTCAGTCGCGTCGGCGCGTCCCCGGCGTTTTCGCTGGCAGATCCCGGCGGGGATCGCGGCCGCGCTGGTGGGGGTGCTGGCCTTGATTGCCATGCTGGCCCAACCTCTGAGCCACATCCGGCCCAAAGCGCGAGCGGAGCGCCAGGGCGGCGAACGACGGTCCGACACGCTCAGATGGTTCTATTCCAAGGCCCAGGAAGCCGCGCCGGCGGTGAATTCACCCGTCGAGGTCGCGAAGGTCGCGGAACAGCCTCGAGGGACCGTCGGCTTTTCCCTGGGCGAGGCGGCAACGCCCCTTCCTCCTCCTCCTCCTGTCGCGGGGCTGGCAGTCAACGGGGTGGCAGACCGCAGGGACCTTGTCTCGGGCAGCGGCGGCCTTGGCGGCGGAACTCCAGCCAAGGGCCTACGCACTGGGGCCCTGGCGGCGGCGCCTCAGAGCGAACGACAACGGCAATCCGGAAACGGTCTCTACCTGCCCTCCCTGGACGGCGGAGCGGCGCGGTGGGATATCAACACTCCAGCGAACACAGAAAAGCGGGTAGCCGCCGCTGAAGTTGTCGGTCTGTCCGATGATTACTCGATCCTCAAACCGGCCGACTCGGGCGGGTCGAAGCCAGCCGAGAATGTCACCCACGAGTCCATTGTGAGCATGGATGGGTTGTCTCCAAGCCCGACCGCTACAGGGCCGATCGAACGGTTTGCAGCCGGGAACGTCAAGGTCGCGGCAAAAGCAGACGCCACAACGCCCGCATCGAGCTTGAACGGCTTGGGCGCCACAGTTGCTGGCGATGGAAGAACCGCGCAAGGAGGCCAGGGAGGAGTGGTGGCCGCTCAAACGGGTCTGAGCACTTGGGGCGACTTCGACACCGACGGCGGTCTCGACCTGTTCGTAGCCGAAGGTGACAAAAAGAGCCGGGGGCGGGGCCAGACCCCCAGCGTGAAGACCGAGGCCGAAGGGGCGGAGGCGGACCGCATGGGCCGCTCGGGGAAGCCAGCCGCCTCGACCGAGGCCAGAGAGCAAACCTCACTGGGATTGGGCTACGAGCCGTTGCCGGTGAAGCTGCCAGCGCCCTCCTTCAAAGGCACTCCGGCGGACCTGCCGACGGGACCCAACATCGAACCGTTGCACGAGACACTGTGGGCAAACCAGAGCCTGACTCGAGGCTTTGGCGTCCCAGGGCCGGGAGGCGCCCCGGCGGCGAACGGGCGAGGCGGATCTGGCCCAGTCACGGCGGGGACCGCCATGAGCGGCGGAGCGCCGGCCAAGCCCGCGCCGCAGGGGCAACCGGCCGTGCCCGCGTCGCAGGAGTTCGCCTTCTTCGATCTCACGGCGGCCGCTTCGACCCCGACCGCCGCCGGAGACGTCAGCCGACGTTACTATCGACTTAGCGAAGCCGGGGGCGCCGGGGGTGGAGGGGCCATGCCAACCGTGGTCGATACCCTGAGCGTCCTGGATGCGAAGGCTCGTCCGCAGGCAGGCGGCTATGCCGGCGGCGCCTTGGAAGGGGAAACCGCATGGTTTGGACAGTTTTCGAGTCGGAAGGACCATGGGCAATTGTCGCAGAACGCCGACGCGCCGATACTGGGAGACATCCCCGTGCTGGGGCGGTTGTTTGGGACGCCAACGGCCGCCGCGCCCGCCTCGGGCGACAAGACGGCCGGCGCGCTTTATCAGAACCGGGGAGATGGAACCTTCTCGGCCGGGCACTTCGCGGCAGACAGCGATTTTTTGAGCGAATTCGCCGACGGTGAGGTCGCCCGTGTTCCTGTCAGGCCCACTGCCCTGCCCGGCCAGGCGCCGACGGACACGTCCGGGGCGGTCCTCGGGAACAGCCTGGAGCAAACGAGCCGGCAACTTGAGAGAGGGAACGAGAGCAAACTGGCGAAGCGCCTGGAGGATGTGGCCCAGAAGGTCTCTGCCGGCCAGCCGACCGAGACTGCCGGGAAAGAGGTCCAGAAATACAATTTAGCCGCCGAGCCGGCGGCGAGCGCGCCGACGGTCAATTATTCCTACGGCCTATCCAGCCTCACGACGACCAATGTAACGCATTACTCCCTCGATAAGGCAAAGGGCTTCGGGCGCCAGGCCGATGGCAAGACGGCCGACAACTGGGGGCGACTGGCGGCGCCGGAGGAGCGTTCGCCCCAGCCCGAGGCAAGGCGGCGGGCCGCCATCGCGCTTCCCGGTCAACGCTCCGAACTGGCCAGGGTGGAAACGAGAGAGAAGGTGGAAACGGCCAGCGGGCGCAAACTGGACGCCGCGCCGCAAGCGGTGGTCGCAACCGCGCCGGCGGCGCCGGCCGCGGGATCCGATGTCAAGAAAGTGGCCGAGGATGAGTTCTTTGCCAAGCGGAGCGTGAACGCGCCCGTCCCCCAACCGGAGGTTCTCACCGAAGCGAACCCGTTCTCGACCTTCTCGCTGAATGTCAGCGATGTGTCGTTCAAGCTGGCGGCCGCCAGCCTGGAAAAGGGGACGATGCCGGACGCGGCCGCGCTGCGGAGCGAGGAATTCATCAACGCCTTCGACTACCGCGATCCGGAGCCCCCGTCCGGCGTGCCGGTGGCGTTTGCCTGGGAACGCGGCCGCTACCCGTTCGCGCACAACCGCGACCTGCTGCGGCTCTCGGTGAAGACCGCCGCCGCCGGCCGCCAGGCCGGCAAACCGCTGAACCTGGTGCTCCTGGTGGACAACTCGGGCTCGATGGAGCGCGCCGACCGGGTCCAGATCATCCGCCAATGCCTGCGAGTCCTGGTGGACACGCTCACCCCACAGGACCGCGTCAGCGTGGTCACGTTTTCGCGCACCGCGCGGCTGTGGGTGGATGGACAACCGGCGTCGCAGCTCGGCAACCTGGACGAGCGCATCGGCGGGCTCACGCCCGAGGGCGGCACGAATCTGGAGGAGGCCATGAACACGGCCTACGCCACCGCCGCGCGCCATTACCTGGGCCAGGGCGTCAACCGGGTGGTGCTCTTGACCGACGGCGCGGCCAACCTGGGCAACGTCGAGCCGGACGCGCTCAAGCGGACGGTGGAAACCTGGCGCCGCCAGGGCATCGCGCTGGATTGTTTCGGGATCGGCTGGGAAGGGTTCAACGACGATCTGCTGGAGACGCTCTCACGCAACGGCGACGGGCGCTACGGATTCGTGAACACGCCCGAGGAAGCCGCCACCCAGTTTGCGGGGCAACTGGCCGGGGCCCTGCGCGTGGCCGCCTCGGACGTCAAGGTCCAGGTCGAGTTCAATCCGCGCCGTGTGAGCGCGTATCGCCAGGTCGGCTACGCCAAACACCAGCTCAAGAAGGAGCAGTTTCGGGACAACACCGTGGACGCCGCCGAACTGGGGGCCGCCGAGGCGGGGACCGCCCTTTACACCGTGGAGGTGAACCCGCAGGGCGAGGGTCCCCTGGGCACAGCGCGAGTGCGATTCAAGGTTCCCGGGACGATGGACTATCGCGAGCACGAATGGGTCATGCCCTACACCGGCAGCGCCCCGGCGCTCGAACAGGCCAGCCCGGCGCTGCGCCTGGCGGGAGGCGCCGGCGCCTTCGCCGAGTGGCTCGCCGGCAGCCCCTTCGCGGTCGAGGTCAACCCGGACCGCCTGCTGTTGCTCCTCGGGGGCGTGACCGCCAGCTACGGAGCGGACCAGCGGCCCAAAAAGCTCGAGTGGATGATCCGCCAGGCCAAATCCATCTCCGGCCAGTAACCCTCAGACGCGCTCTTGAATCCATGAACCCGGCTTCTTCATGCGCCCCCGCGAGCCCGCGACGGACGGGGCTCGCCGTGGGGTTGGCCATCGCCTGGCCGACGTCGCTGCTGCTCGCCGGCGCTGGCGCTGGCGCGGCGGCAGCGCCCTCGAACCAGCCGCCGTTCGCCCCGCGGGTGGCGCCCCTGACGAACCTGGCGCCGGCCACCCAATGGCTGCGGTTCCTGACCAACCTGGCGCCGGTTCCGGCGGCGAGGCCGCAGCCGGGGCTGTACCGGGCCGAGCCCTACTCGATGCTGGTGCTGGTCCCGCCGGACACGGACCCTGGCATTGCCCGGCCGGCGCCGCGCACCGGCGACAGGGTCTTTCGACACGTCGAACCGCCGTTGCGCTTGATCCCCGTGCCCCAACCCAGAACAGGCCCGCCCTTCCCTACGAGCAACCTCTTCCTAAAATGAACACTCCCAACATGCGTTCCGTCGTTCTGCCCGCTGTGGCCGCGCTGCTGCTGGCCGCCGGGTCCCGCGCCGCCGAAACGACCGCCGAGGTGAAGAGCCTGGCGGTCAACGGAGGGTGGGAGGATGGCAAAGGCCGGCTGACGATCGAGGCCAACCTCAAGGGGTTGACGGAGGACAAGGACAAGCCGATTTTCGCCACCGCGCTTCAGCAGAACCTCCGGTTGTCGTTCGACAAGCTGACGTGCACGTTTCGCGTCACCTTCGACCTCCTCCAGGGCGCGCCCCGCGAGCTGACGCTGACGCTGGCCGGGGAAGGAGAGATTGTGAAGGTGACGGGCGAGGGCCTGCAAGACTGGAGCCTGCGCCAGGAAACCAACGGGACCCGCACGCTGGTCCTGCGGCCGCTCAAGACCGACAAGCCGCTGTCCCAGCTCGCCGTGACGATCGCCGCGGAGCGCGAGTTCAAGACCTGGCCGAACCCGCTGACGGCGCCCACGCTCACGCCCCCGCAGCCGGCGCTCTTCAACGGGTATGTGAAGGTGGAGAGCATCGCGGAGTGGAACGCCCAGCCGGAGGACGTCAGCGGCCTGGCGCCCATCGAGTGCAAGTATCTCCCGGAGGCCATGGGCCGCGAGGCGAAGCCCGACGAGGCCGAACCGCTGGCGTTCCGGTTCCACGGCGCGGCCTACCGGCTGGCCCTGCGGCTCAGCCTGGCCGACCCGGAGAGCCGGCGGGTGGTGCTGCGGGATTTCAAGCTCACGGGCCAGCTCGGCGACACTGCGGCCGCCTTCGAGCTTGCGGCCACGGCGCACGTGCGCAACCCCAGGGGCGGCTCGCTCAGCCTGCTCTCCGGGGACGTGGCGCTCACGAGCCTGGACTCGCGGCCGGAGTGGCGGTGGAAACTGGTCCAGGGACAATATGTGCTTTCGTTCGACAAGGCCGGAGAATACCCGTTGCGCTTGAAGTTCAACGCCGCGGTGCGGCCCTCGAACGGCTGGAACACGATCGCTTTCCGGCTGGCGCCGGCGGCGGTGCAGCCGGTGGTCTTCCAGGGCCTGGCGGCCGACACCCAGTTCGAGTTCGCCGGCGGAGCGCGCCCGGAGCGCGCCGGGGCGGATTTCGCCACCTATCTCCCGGCCAACGGCGCGGTGGCGCTGGCCTGGAAGGGCGCGCGGCGCGAAAGCGAGGGGCGGCTCTTCTACACCGCCGAGTCTCTCGCCCAGGTCAGCTTGAGTCCCGGGCTGATGCGCCAGATCATGCTGCTGGATTTCCGGGTGATGCAGGGCGAGATGAACCAGGTGGCCCTGCGGCTTCGGGGGCCGGGGGAGGTGACCCGCGTGCTCGGCGAACAGGTGCTCTCTTGGGCGCTCGAACCGGTGGCTGGCTCGGCGGACCGGCGTCTGCTGCTCCGGCTCAACCAGGCCCAGAAAGAGGCCTTTTCGGTCCAGATTCAAATGCAGCGGGCGCTGGGGGCGTTTCCGCAGGCGGTGGACGCGATCGGGCTCCAGCCGGAGGCGGCCACGCGCTTTGCCGGCTTCTTCCGAGTGGTCAACGAGGGCGCGGTGCGGCTGGAGGTGCTCCAGTCCGGCGGCCTGTCGCAGATTTCGCCGGAGCAGTTTCCCGAGTCCGAGACCACCAAGGCGGTCTTCCGGGCCGGCGGCGGACAGCGTTTCGCCTTCCGCCATTCCAGCGCGGAGTATGGGTTGCGCATCCAGGCGGACAATGTGCTGCCCGAGGTGAGCGTGTCGCAGGTCCTGGCTTATCACCTGGGCGAGGCCGAGCTGAGCCTGGAGGCGGAGATCGAGCTGGAAATCCGCGAGGCCCCGGTGCGGGAAATGACCCTGAACGTGCCGCGCGGCTTCGCGCTGGCACGCCTGACTGCCCAG
>JAKLEJ010000360.1 GCA_022711695.1 Verrucomicrobiota bacterium
GGTCTAAGCCGGCAGTCCGGCGCCATTGCCCAGGTTGGGTTCGGCCAGTTCGTTCCAACCGAAGCGCACCGCCGCCGGCGCGGACACCGCCTCACTGCTCACCACCACCTTGTCCCCAACGATCTCGGCCTTGGCCTCGACGAACTTCCGGTCCTCGCCGGCGATGGCGAACCAGGTGAGAGGTTTGCCGTCGAGCGACTTGAGCCCGTCCGCATGCTCGAAAGTCAACACCGCCTTGCCGCCCTCCATCCTGACCGATTTGTAGAAAGGGCCGGAGTATTCAAAACCGGTGAGCCCGTAGGTTCGGGCCAGCGCCCAGAGCGAGAGCCGGCGGCCAACCTCCTCCTTGTTTCGCGGATGAATGTCGGTGACGTTGCCTATGTCCGTGATCACCGCCATGCCCGTGTTCGGAATCGAAAGCGAGGCTTGCTGGGCTTCCCAAATCCCCGGCAGCGCCTCGGGGCGGTTGTAACGGTAGGGAGCAAGCTGGACATAGAGAAACGGAAACTCGCCCTGACCCCAAATCCGCCGCCACGAGCCGATGAGCGCCTTCATCTTCTCGAGATAGAGCATGCCTTCGCCGTTGTTGCTCTCGCCCTGGTACCAGATCGCGCCGCGAAAGCCGTAAGGCACGAGCGGGGCGACCATGGCGTTGTAGATGCCGGTGGGCCGGTCGGCCTTGTTCAGCGGATGGTCCGGCAGACCGCCGGGAGAAGCCGGCGGCTCGGCTCCCTTCTCCAGCGCCGCGCGGCTGTCCTTCACCCAGGCCTCGATCTGGTCCAGTTTGGCGGCCTGATTCTGACGGTGTGCGCGGTCGGCATTGGCCACGAACTCCGAAATGTCCTTCAGCTTGGGCGAAACCGCGAAACCCTCGGGGTCGGTCCAGGGCTCGATGCGGGTGCCGCCCCAGGAGGTGTTGAGCAGCCCGACCGGCACATTCAGCTTCCGCAGCAGTTGCAGGCCGAAGTGGTAACCCACGGCCGTGAAGCCCCCCGCGGTCGCCGGGGTGCAGGCCACCCACTCGCCCTGCACGTCTTTCAATGGCTTCGCGCTGGTGACCAGCCGCACCTTGAAATGGCGGATCAGCGGCTGGTTGGCCGCGGCGATGGCCTCCTTGGCGTTGTGGGTGTTATTCAGGGTCCACTCCATGTTCGACTGGCCCGAGCAAATCCAGACCTCCCCCACCAGGACGTTCTTGATGGCAACGCGCTGGTCCCCGGCCGCCACCACCAGTTCGCCCGGCTCGGCGCTCGCTCTGAGAGCGTCGAGCGTGACCATCCACTTGCCCTTTTGGTCCGCCTGCGCGGATTTCTTCTGCCCGGCGAAGGCCACCTCCACCGTCTGCCCCGGCTCCGCCCAACCCCAGACCTTCAAGGGGATGTCGCGCTGCAAGACCATGTTGTCGGAGAACACTCGAGGCAGGCTCAGGGCCTGGGCGGTCGTGCCCGCCAGCCAAAGGCCGGCGGTTGCAATCAGGACAAGGCAAAGACGGATTGATTTCATGGAGCGGATATGATCACGCCCGCCGCGGGGAAGCAAGACTTTGGGTGAGGCCTGAATGCGCGCCCGGGCCGCGCTATCGCGGCGTCACCCGGACCATGGCGGTCTCCCCGGCCTGGAGTTTGACGGCCAGGCCCTCGGCCAGTTGCGCCCCGGTCCGTTCCAGCAGCCGGTCCTGGCCGATTCGCACCTCGTAGCGGGCCTCGGTCCGAACCGTGAACCACTCGGGAAACTGGTTGATGCGGGCGTAATCGAGCGGCAGGCGCATCAGCAGCTTGTGCCGCGGCCGGTCGAAGACGAGCCGGCCGTCCCAGGTCTGCTCGGCGCTCAAGGCCAAATGCAGCGCTTCGCCGTGCCGCGCCGCGCCCAGCCGCACGTCTGGCCGCCAGGGCTGCGCGGTCGTCCCTTGCGTCTTCCACAGCGCGTACAGCAGCGACGTGCGCGCGAAGTTGCCGTCTCCATGCCACCCCTCGATGACGCCGTCCGGCTTTTGGATCGCCCACATCATCCGGGTCTGGCTGTCGATCCAATCGGCGGCGGACGAGACCGGCTCGCGGTTGATGAGGTTGATCGCCCCTTCGATGCTGTCGGCAAAGCCGTCGGCGCTCGTATCGCCCCAGCACGCGCCCACATGCCGGCCTTTGAGGCTGCCCAGGGCCTGCCGCACGGCGTCCCGATACGGCGCGATGCCGTCGATGAGCCACATCGTGTAAACGCCGTCGTAGTCGTAGCCCCAGGTGTCGCACAGGTCCTGGCTGTGCTCGCCCGTCTGCGGGTTGAACCAGGAATAGAGCAGGCCGTCGGCGCTTCGGCCCTTGGCCAGGATGCAGTCGAACAGCTCGCGCATGGGCTTCTCGTAAGCCTTCTTCTTGTCGGGACGGGCGTGAGCGAGCGCCACGTAGAGCTCGGTCAACCCGTTGATCACCTCGCACCCGTGGTCAATGAGCCGGAGCTGTTTCTGGTCGCGGGTGGGGTGCTTGTCGCCCAGCAGGAAGTAGTCGCCCAGGCGCACAGCCCAATCGAGATGCTTGCGGTCGCCCGTGAACCAGAAGAGCCGTGCGTTCGCCTGCAGCAGGTCGCCGCACACCTCGAAGTTGAGCGTCGGGATTGGCCCGTAAGGGGTGGCGACTGGCGCGTGCTTCCAGATGTCCTCGATGATCCCGACCATCCGCTCCGACCAGGGGCTGGGCCCAAGCCACTCCGTGATCGGCAACAGGCCGTCTTTCACGTACTCCGCCCCGTCGAAAACGATCTGGTCCAGGTCGAGTTGGTCGCGCCGCCAGCCTTTCTTTGAAAACGAGTAGTCGTCCGGAAGCCGGTCGAGCCGGCAGGTCAGGCGCGTTTCCGCGAGCAACATCTCCAGCAGTCGGCGCTGCATCAATCCCGGGTCCGTGATGGCGGCCGTCAGCACCATGAACGGGTAATTGTCGGCGGCCGCGTCCCGCCCGTTCCAGAAATCCCGGCCGCTCGTGAGATTGCGCGGGATCAGCCCGCTGGCGGGGTCGGCGTGAGCCAGCCAGCCATCGACGAAGCGCCGGCACCGGAACAGCGCCTCGTTGGCCAGCCGCGCATTCTGGTCCAACGCCCGAAAGAGCCGCAGGGCCTCCGGGTCGCCGGCCGCCGCAGCGGGCGCTGGAGTCTCCCGATTCCACCGCGGACGCATCTCCGGAAAGGCCTCGGCGGGAGCGGCGGCCGTCAGCGGGGTCAACGAATGCTTTGCCTTGAAGGCGGCGGGCGTAAGGTCCGGCGGGGTGGGCTGCGCGCTGGCCCGGGTGAGGCGGATTTCGCTCAGAAAGGCCGGCTGGCTTTGGCCCCGCCCGATCTCGATCTCGTAGTTGTTGCCGGCCAGCCCGTCAGGAATCGGCACGCGCAGCCAGCGAAATCCCCAGTGGCCCCCGTCTTCCACCGCCAGGCTTCGCCCGTTGAGGACGATGCGAGCGTCGCGGCGGTCGGATTTGCTGCCCCAGCTCAGCTCCAAGGCGTCGCCCGGCTGCGGCCGGACCTCGAAGGTGACGCGAAGACTGGTCCGCCCCAGCCAATAATAGGGCGCGCCGTCGAACGTCTCCGGCCCGTCCAGGAAACGAACCCAGGCGGCCGCGGCGGCCGTGTCTGGAACCGGCGGCCGGACGGCACCCAGTTCGGCGCGCAGCTTCGGCATGAAGTCCCTCCCGCTGAACACATGCGGGCCGGAGTGCGCGGTCAAAGTCAGGTTCGATTCCGCATTGAAAACCCGATAGGCCGCGCGAATCTCCGCGAGCGCCTGCCGGCCGATGGCCACCGGGAAGCCGCCCGGGGCGCGCTCGAGTTCGCCCAGTTCGCAGACCAGCGTCCGCGGCGCGACACACGAGAAGATGTCCGAAAAATCAAAATGCTCCTCGAGGCCGGGAAAGTTGAAACAGGGGCAGTGGCCGTTCTTCATGTTGGCCACGGTGGTCAGCCACCCGCTGCTGCAGGCCGCACGCACTCGCTCGTCCAAAGCCGCCACGTACATGGCGGTTTCGCCCCCGAGCGACAGCCCTGCCACCGCCAGGCGGTCGCGATCCACCTCTGGCAGGGTCTCCAGGTAGTCTAGGCAGCGGAGCGCGTCCCAGGTGCGCTCGCCCATCAAGGACCAATTGGGATGCTGGAGCTCATGCTGGCCCACGTCCGGCGCGATCACCACATACCCCATCTCCGCCATCGCCCGTCCATACCAATACAGGCTCGATCCACGAACCACCTGTTCGCCGCTGCCGC
>JAKLEJ010000361.1 GCA_022711695.1 Verrucomicrobiota bacterium
GACATCGGACGCGGATTCAGAAATAAAGAATCCATTGGCCACGCGGGCCGCTTTTGGCGACAGTTCCCCCGTGAATCGCCGATCCATTTTGCCCGCATGCCTGGCGTTGCTGGGCGCCGCCGGCGGGGTCATGCCAGCCGGAGCCGCCGCCCCACAAACCAACCCCAATTTCATCGCCTCGCCCGCCGCCCTCAAGGAGCGCATCCGCACGGAACAGGACGTCACCCGGCCCGACTACGTCGTCTTCGTTCCGACCGTCACCGATACGAACGTCAGCGACACCGGCAACGAGCACTTCCTGGTGTTTGACGGGCCGGACGGATCGCTGATGGCGGTGTGGACTCAAAGCTCGGCCGAGTCGCAGCCCGATCAGCACATCGCCTTTGCGCGCAGCGCCGACGAGGGGCTCACCTGGTCCAAGGCGCGGATCATCGCCGGGCCGCGCAAACCCGGCGACGGCCACATGGCAAGCTGGGCTTACCCGCTGGTCAGCCGCTCCGGCCGCCTCTATGTGCTCTACAGCCAGCATATCGGCCGGGTGGACAACTTCCCCCACCATACCGGGTGGCTTCACGGCATTCACAGCGACGACCTCGGCCAGACCTGGTCCAAGCCCCAGAACGTCCCGGTGGCCCGCAGCGCGCGCGACAATCCCGACCCCACCATGCCGCCCAACATGCTCTGCTGGCAGAAGCCGCTGCGTCTGGGCAAGAACGGCCGCTATTTCGCCGGCTTCACCCGCTGGACCAGTTTCGCGGTGCAAAAGAATCCGACCCAATCCTGGATCTCGGCCGATTCCCGGGTCGAGTTCATGCGCTTCGAGAACGTGGACGACAATCCCGCCGCGCAGGATTTGAAGATCGCCTGGTTCGCCGCCAACGAGAAGGCGCTGGCCGTGCCTTTTCCCGGGCATCCCGATGTGAGCGCCTGCCAGGAGCCCAGCCTGGTCAAGCTGCCCGATGGACGACTCTTTTGCGTCATGCGCACGGCCGCCGGCAGCCCCTTCTGGAGCGTCAGCGCCGACGGCGGCGAGACGTGGGCCCCGCCCCGCCGGCTTCTGCGCAAAGACGGCGGCGAACCGCTGCGACATCCGCTCTCGCCCTGCCCGATGTATGACCTGGGCGGCAACACCGCCGGCAGCGGACGCTATGCGCTCTTCGTGCACAATCACGACGGCCATTACCAGGGCTATGGCCCCACGGACACGGGCTTCCACCGCCGCCCGGTTTTTCTCGCGCCCGGCCGCTATCGGGCGGGAGCGGACCAGCCAGTCTGGTTCGACGAACCGAAGTTCTTCTTCGATCACAAGGGGGTCAGCCTGGGCAAACCCGGCACTCCAGGCCGGCTCGACCTGGCGCTCTACTCGAGCTTCACCGTGCGGCAGGGCGCGGCGGTGCTGTGGTATCCGGACCGCAAGTTCTTCCTGCTGGGACGGAGGATCGCTCCGGAGTTCTTCCCGAACCTCCCCCTGCCCATCGGGCAAGACACACCACGGTAATCCTGTTTTATGCGACATCGATCATGGCCGAGACGGCTCCTCCGAACGCAGATGCGCGCCGCAACTTCGAGTCCGCTGGGTCTGTGCCTGGTCCTGAGGGGCGCGGCTCTCCTGGGTGTGTGCCTGGGCTGGGTGTGGATGGCTGGCGCCGCGGAGGGAGGGGCTTCTTATTACGTCGATGGCGTGGCCGGCCAGAACTCCAACGCCGGGTCCTCCCCCGCCGCGCCCTGGCGCGATTTCTCGAACATCAACGGGAAGACGCTGCAGCCCGGAGACCGGTTGCTGCTCAAGCGCGGCAGCGTCATCAACCAGGAATTGCGCGTGGGGGCCGCGGGCACGTCGGACCGCTGGGTGGAGATCGGCCCCTATGGCGAGGGCGCCCGCCCGATCCTCCGCCGCAACTGGGATATTCGCGACCGCTGCGCCCTCATCCGGGACCCCGACTGCCTGCGCGTGCGCGGCCTGGTGTTCAGCCACGCGGGCAAGGGGTTGGTGGTTCACTATGCCAGCCCGGGGCACGGCGGCCTCGTCATCGAAGACTGCCTGGCGCATCACATCGAGGGCATCTACCGCGAATGGACAATCTGCAGCGGCATTCCCGAGTGGCGCGGCTACGAGGCCCCGGGAGACGACGGCTTCCGCGCCTCGGCGGGCCTTGCGGTCACCGGACGGGGCCGTGATATCGTCATCCGCGATTGCGACCTCTTCCAGACTTCATGGGGTTTCTGGGTAGCCGGCGAGCGGGTCACGCTGGACCGGGTCTATGTGCACCACTGTTACACCTTCAACAGCTCGCCGCATCCGGCCTTGCTGGGGCCCAAAGATTCGGTCATGCAGAACTGCATTTTCGACGCCTCCGGCTATCATGCCTTCGCCGGAACCATGGGCATCATGCTGGGCAGCCCGCGCAATCTCACCATCCGCAACTGCACATTCCGCAACCAGCCCGACTCCGGCAGCCACGACCAGGGCGGCATCGATTTCGAGAACGGCGGCGACGGCTGCCTGATCGACCGCTGCACCTTCGAGAACAACGCCGGCGCGGCCATCGAGGTCCTCGGCCTGGAATCCCCCCAGCCGAAGAACGTGGAAATCCGCGGTTCACGCTTCATCAAGAACAACTGGGCGCGCAAGCTCGGCCCTTCGGAAATCTTCATCTGGGGCTCGGGCAAGCCGGACCCGAGGGTCTGCTGCAGCACCGGCACAATCCGCGGCAACGGCGCCGTGCTGGCGCCGGGCGTGGTGTTCTTCACCAACCAGGCTCCGACCACCACGCAATGGACCCTCGATAGCAACACCCTTTACGCCTCGGTCGCGGAGCTGGACAAGGCCATGCCACACAACAAGCCGCCCGCGGTCGAAGCCGGTCCGGATATCACCTCCGATCGATTGGCCGTCCAACTCGCAGGCGCGGTCTCGGACGACGCCAAACCGGCGGCCTCAAGGCTGACCACACGCTGGGAATTGCTGGAGGGCCCCGGCACGGTCTCGTTCGAGAACCCCGGCGCGCCCGCCTCGCGAGCCGTGTTTTCCGTCCCGGGCGAATACCTGTTGCGCCTGGTGGGCGATGACGGCGAGCTCTGGACGAGCGACTTGCTCACAGCGCACATCCTGCCCCGCGGCGTCTCGGCGGCGGTCGCGTGGGAGTTCAACCTCCCCCTGAACAAGCAGGGTTGGTCCGAGGCGGACCTGGGCACACGCACGCGGGTCGAAACGCCCGTCCGGGGGCAGGCGGGAACGTCCCAGCCGGTGAAATACGTGGCTGGCGGCTGCTACATCGTCGCGGTCGAACAAGCGCCGGCCGCAAAACTGACCTCGGAGGAGATGCTGGTGTCGATCGGTCCGCGCCAATCCATTCGCGTGCGGTGCCAAAACCACACCGGAGCGTCCCGCATGGTCATCCGGTTCAGAACCCAGGCCGACCCCGCGTGGGACGACGCCAAGTCGGCGGCCTTCCCGGTCACTCCGGAGGACACGGGTTTCAAGGATTACATCGTGAACATGTCGCAGGTTCGCGGCTGGACCGGGCTCTTGAAACAGCTCCGACTCGATCTGACCGCCGGCGAAGCCGCCACCGGCACGATTCGAATCGACTCGATCCGCATCGAGGAGCCCGCGCCGGAGGCGCCCCGCCAATAGGAAGCCGCCCTGCCCCATGCACACCGACCTGGCAAACCCGGAAAGTCGCGCCGAACTGGCCGCGCTCTACCGCTCGACCCTGCTCGAGGACGTCATCCCGTTCTGGCTGCGGCACGGCCTGGACCGCGAGCACGGCGGCATCATGACCGCGCTCGACCGCGATGGCTCGCTCCTGGACACCGACAAATCGGTGTGGTTCCAGGGACGCGCCGGCTGGATGTTCGCCACCCTCTGCAACACCGTCGAGCGCCGCGCCGAATGGCTCGAAGCCGCCCGGTCGTGCGTCGAGTTCTCCCGACGGCACTGCCATGCGCCCGACGGCAAGATGTACTTCACCGTCACGCGCGAGGGTCGGCCGCTGCGCATGCGCCGCTACGTTTATAGCGAGAGCTTCGCCGCCATCGCCGCCGCGGCCTTTGCCAGGGCCTCGGGCGAGGCCCGCGCCGCCGAGGACGCCCTGCGCCACTTCGCCGCCTACCTGCGCCACAGCTTCACCCCCGGGGTCATGCCGCCGAAGTTCGAACCCACCCGGCCCGCCAAGGGCCTGGGCCCGCTCATGATCGGCATCGTCACGGCGCAGGAACTCCGG
>JAKLEJ010000362.1 GCA_022711695.1 Verrucomicrobiota bacterium
AGCCCCGCGACACCATGTTTGCGGCGGCGATCCCGAAGGCCCCCAGGCAGTACATCGAGAGCACCGGCGCGGTCGCCGCGGTCGAGGCGGCGGTGAACTTGCCGCGCTGGAAAAGCAGGGCCAGCGTCTCCTTCGAAAGGACGAGCAGCAGCAGGGAGAACGGGATCATGACCACGGCGACTTTCGTGACCATGGAAAAGAGCAGGCTGTTGAGCTCCCGATGTCGTTTCTCGGCGACGTACTGGGAGAGGAACGGGAAGGCCGCCACGCCGAAGGCCTGTCCGAAAACGGCCACCAGCGCCATCATGGTGCGCAGCGAGTAGTTCAGGCTGGCCAGGCCCCCGGGCCCCAGGAACGAGCCGAAATAGCGGAAGAATATCTCGTTCGAGAACTGCATGCCCAGCCCGATCACCAGCGGCAGGGTGACCAGGACGTACTTGTGCGTGTCCGGATCCCGGAGATCGAAGCGCCATCGGTAAGTCATCCCGGAAGCCCGCGCCCCGAGGAGCTGGACCGCGAAATTGCCCGTGAACGCCCCGAACACCACTCCCCAGGCAAAGGCTTCGATGCCCAGGAACGGGCTCAGGAGCACGCCGCCGACAATGATGCCGGCGTTGTAGAGCAGCGGCGCCAGGGCCGGAACGAAGAAGCGTTTCTCGGCATATTGCACCGCCAGCAGCAGCGCCCCCCAGTAATAGAACAACTGCGCCGGGAGGATGATGCGGGTCATGCGGGCGGTCAACGCCAGTTGGCCGGCGTCGGCGATCTGCCGGCCCATCAGCCCGAGGAGGTCTTCGGTGAAGGCCATCCCCAGGCCGAGCACCACCGCCAGCGCCAGCGTGCCGACCGTGAGGATGTTCGAGAAGGCCTGCCAGGCCAGGTCGCGCCGCTGGCGGGCCAGGTGCTTCTGGAAGATGGGGATGAACGTGACCGACATGAATCCCCCGGCCAGGAGATGGTTGACGATCTCCGGCAGCAAGAACGCGGCCACGTAGGCGTCCATCTCCGAGCGCGTGCCGCCATAGGAGGCCAGCACCATCTCGCGCACGATGCCCAGCACCCGGCTCAACAGCACCGACGACATCATGATCAGCGAGGCGATCGTGACGGATCGTTTCAGCGAGCCCGAACCGGAGTTGTCTGCACTCATCGCGCGCTTTCGGCCGTGTCGGTCCAAAAGTCGGCGGGAAGGGTGCCCGCAAATGGGCGCAGCGTCAAAAGAACAAATCGACTTGTTGCGCGCGGGCAGGCGGTTGCGGCAGAATGGCCGTCGTGAACGCCCATACTCTCCTGCCCGTCGGGCTGGCTCTGCTGGCCGGCGCGCTCGCGCCGTCGGCTGGCGGCGCTTCGGGCGAGATCACACCCGCGCCCCGCCCCGCGCTCGAGTTCATCGACACCCGCTTCGAAAACGCCTCCCCCGCCTGGTATGAATTCGCGGCCGACGGCGTCGCGCACCTTCACTTTCTCTACGACCACGAGCGGGGCTCCTCGAATCGGGCCGCCGGCCACTTTCATTTTCAGTTGCAGGGGCAGCCGGGCGCCAGGCTCGTTCTGGAATTCAGGAATCTGGACAACGTGTGGAATGGCGCGCCGGGCTCGGTGGCTCGCGAGCTCAAGTCCGTGGCGGTCTCGGCCGACGGCCGGAACTGGAGTCCGCTGGCCACGGAAAGCCTGCCCGGGAACCGCGTGCGGTTGTCGGTCGAGATGCCCGGTCCCCGCCTCCATGTGGCGCGGGTCGAGCCTTACCGGCTGTCGGACCTCGACCGATTCCTGGAGTCGATCCGAGGTCACCGCCTGGTGCAGATCGCCCCGATCGGGCGGACGGCCGGCGGGCTGAGCCTGGAGATGATTCGGGTGGGAGATCCGCGGGCGGCGCGCCGCGTGTTCGTGCGGGCCCGGGCGCACCCCTGGGAGGCGGGGGGCAACTGGGTGGTCCAGGGCCTCATCCGGAGGCTGCTGCAGGGAGACGCCGAGGCGGAGCAGTTCCTGGGGCGCTATTGTCTTTACGCGATGCCCATGGCCAACAAGGACGGCGTGGCCCGGGGCATGACCCGCTTCAACCTTCGCGGCAAGGATTTGAACCGCGACTGGGACAAACCGGCCGATCCCGCGCTGGCCCCGGAAAACGCCGCCCTCGAGGCTTGGCTGGAGGAGAGTATCCGCGCCGGGCACAAGCCCGACCTGGCGCTGGACTTGCACAACGACGGCGGCGGCAGGCTGCACTTGAGCCGGCCGCCGGTGGCCGACCTGGACCGACACCTCGAAAAAATGCGCTCCTTCGAGGCGCTGCTGCGTCGGCACACCTGGTTCACCGAGGGTTCCACCCAGCCGGGGTTTCGCAATTCCGGAACCCTGGGCGACGGCTGGCTGGAGCGTTACGGCATCGATGCGGCGGTGCTTGAACTGAACTGCAACTGGATCGCCGGCTTGAAGGAAGCGCCGCTGGGCCGCCATTGGGAGACCTTTGGCGCCGGGCTGGCGCGAGTGTTTTTCGACTATTTTGCGCCGTCGGCGCGCTGACTATGCAACCACACAAGAACCGATTCATGTTCATTGGCCCGGCCATTTTCGTCCTGGGAGCGGGCCTGGCCGCGTCCAACCCGGCGGCCGTCCCGGCATCCCAACCGGAAGGCGCGCTGAAGGCGGACGACTTCCGCCACTACGTCGAAGCGTTCAACCGGGACGACGCCGAGTTGTATCGCCAGCACGTGCCCAACGCGCGGAGCTGGGAATTCCTGCGGGACAACATGCCGCTGTTCGCCTGTCCGGACGCCGGGATCGAGCAGACCTACTATTTCCGCTGGTGGACCTACCGCAAGCATCTCAAGGAGACCCCGGACGGATTCGTCATCACCGAGTTTCTCCCGTCGGTGCCCTGGGCCGGGAAACACAACGCCATCAGTTGCCCGGCGGGCCATCACCTCTACGAGGGCCGGTGGCTGCGCGATCCGCGCTTTCTCGACGATTACAGCGTGTTCTGGTTCCGAAAGGGCGGCGACCCGCGGCACTACAGCTTCTGGGCCGCCGACGCCTTGTGGGCCCGGCACCTGGTCACGCCGAATCCCGCGCTGCTCACGAACCTGCTGCCCGACTTGATCGCCAACTTCGAGGCCTGGGAGAAGAAGCGCCGCGACCCCAACGGCTTGTTCTGGCAGGACGACGGCCAGGACGGGATGGAAGTGTCGATCGGGGGCAGCGGCTATCGCGCGACCATCAACAGCTACATGTTCGGCGATGCGGTGGCGCTGGCGCGCATCGGCGAGTTGGCTGGGCGGCCGGAGGTTGTCAGCCGCTTTCGCGCGGAGGCGGCCCGCATCAAGCAGCTTGTCGAGACCGCTCTTTGGGACGAGTCGGCGCAGTTCTTCAAGGTGGCCCCGCGGACGGACGCCGGCTCGGCCAAGTCCGCCGGGGCGCTGGAGTGGCGGGTGAACAACGATCCCGCCCTGGCGCTCAAGGCCAGGGTTTCGGCGTCGCACTGCTGGGAGCGCGATACACTGGCCGCGTTGAACGACGGCCGGGAACCGAAATCCTCCGGCGACTCCAGCATTCCGCGTATGACTTTTTGGGACCGCCAGGGAACCGCCGAGTGGCTGCAATACGACTTTCCGTCGCCGATCGAGGCGCGGAGCGCGCAGGTCTATTGGTTTCAAGACACCGCCGGCTGCCGCGTCCCGAAAACGTGGCGTCTGCTCTACCGCCGTGGGGAGGAGTGGCGTCCGGTGAAGGCTCGCGAGCCTGCCGGGGTTCTGCCGGACCGTTACAACAGCGTCTCGTTCGACCCCGTGAACACGACGGGGCTGCGCATTGAGCTGACCTGCCAGGGCGCGGCGGCGCCGGCCGGGCCGCCGACGCTGCGGTTGGCCGACGCGCGGGAGCTGCACGGATACACGCCCTGGTATGTCCACCTGCCGGAGGCGCGCTTCGCGGTGGCGTGGAAGCAGTTGGTGAATCCGCGGGGCTTTCAGGCGCCCTTCGGCCCCACCACCGCCGAACAGCGGCATCCCCGGTTTGCCGTGGCGTATTCGGGCCACGAATGCCAGTGGAACGGGCCAAGCTGGCCCTACTCCACGTCCGTCACCCTCACCGCCATGGCCAACCTGCTCAACAACGTGCAGCAGGACGTCGTCGGCCGGAAGGACTACCTCGAGCTCCTGCGAACCTACACCCGCTCGCACCGCCTGAAGCTCGACGATGGCACGGT
>JAKLEJ010000363.1 GCA_022711695.1 Verrucomicrobiota bacterium
CGGAAAACGCTCGCGGAGCCTGGCCGCGAACTGCTCCTGCCAGCGATCCCGCTGCCAGCGGTCGAGATACGTCCCCACTGTCACGCTGTCGCCCCAGGCCAGAATGCGCAACGGCTCCCCCTCGCGGAGCTTCTTCAGGGAGCGGGGCGTGAGCCGCTCCGCGATCGAAACGCCGCCGCGGGGCTTTTCGGGGTAGGCGCTCTCGAGGATGGGAAACAAATGTTCCGGGCCCAGGCGGGCGATGCGGCCGGGGAGCCAGAGATTGGCCAGGCGGCGCTCCCCGGCCCGGAGTTCCGGCGGCTTGGGCGCGGCGGAGACGGGTGTTCCCTGGCGCACGCCAATGCGCCCGTCGGTCCCCAGCACGATCGAATCCAGCCGCAGCGTGCCATGACTGTAGCTGGCGAACACGGGCTGATTGGCTCCAATCCGGCCCGCCGTCAGCCGCCCGACGGTTCCCCAGGCCGGGTCGAATGCGTAGTCTTTTGCCGGCTCGAAGACGGCCGCCTCGCGGTTTGTTCCATCGAGCAGGCGCAGGCTCTGCGGCGCCAGCAGCCCCGGGGTGCTGCATTCCTGCGCGAAAACGCCCCGGAGGACCGCTCCCTTGACCCAGCCCCCGGCGTTGGGATTGAAGACCGGCAGCCGCTCGTGGCGTTCGCCGATCACCGTCTTCTCGATCGGCGGAGCGACGGACACGACTGACACGGTTTTGCCGTCGCCAGAGGAAGCGCGGAGACTCGCCTCCACCTGCCAGTCGCCGACGATCCGCAGCATGGGGGCGTCGGGTTCGACCCCCGGGCAGGCGGCGGCCGCCAGCAGCAGGAAACCGACCCGAAACCCTGGCCCGGAAAGGCTCGTAAGAAATGAATGGTTCATAAAGGCAGACACTTTACACCCCCGTCCGAACGGCAACAGTTCGAAATCGATTCAACCCGCGTGGATCTTCGGGAATGGCCGGTCAGGTGAGGGCGGCCAGGTAGCGTTCGGCTTCGATGGCGGCGGCGCAGCCCATGCCGGCGGCGGTGATGGCCTGGCGGTACACATGGTCCACGCAATCGCCGGCGGCGAAGATGCCGGGCACGTTGGTGGCGGCGCCCTTCCTGGGAACGATGTAGCCGTTTTCGTCGAGATCGATGAACCCTTTGAAGAGAGAGGTGTTGGGGGCATGGCCGATGGCCACAAACACTCCGGCGCATTCCAGGGTCTGCTCGGCCCCGGTCTTGACGTTGCGCAGGCGCACGCCGGTCACCTTGTCCTGGGCCACGTCGAGGATCTCGGCGACAACCGAATCCCACACCGGGGTGATCTTGGGGGTCTTCAGGAGGCGTTCGGCCATGATTTTGGAGGCCCGAAGCTGGTCGCGCCGATGCACCAGGAAGACCTGCGACGCGAAGCGTGTCAGGTAAGTCGCCTCCTCGCAGGCGGAGTCGCCGCCGCCCACCACGACCAGCGGTTTGTTGCGAAACATGGGCAGGGCCCCGTCGCAGGTGGCGCAGTAGGTCACGCCTTTCTTGTCCAGCTTGGCCTCGCTTGGAATCCCCAGGTGACGGTGGCTGGCCCCGGTGGCGATGATCACCGTGCGCGTCTCCACGGGCTCGCCATCCACCGTCAGCCGGAACGACTGCGGCAGGGTCTCGATCGACTCGAAGGTCCCGAACTGCACGCGGGCGCCGAAGCGCTCGGCCTGCTGCTGCAGCTTCGCCATGAGATCGTAGCCGTTGATGCCCTCGGGCCAGCCGGGAAAGTTCTCCACGGTGCTGGTGGTGGTGAGCAGCCCGCCCGGCATCGTGCCGGTCAGAACCAGCGGGTTGAGGTTGGCGCGCGCCGTGTAGAGGGCCGCCGTCAAACCGGCGCAGCCGGTGCCGATGATGACCACGTTTTCCATAGCTGGCCGCAGGGTAAGCAGTGGACCCGACCCGATCAAGGGCAATGTCCTTTATCGGTTGTTTCTTGCGCACAGGAGGCTCTCTGATAGGTTTTGCCAGCTATGCATATCCGGTTTCTTGCCCCGGCATCCGCGATGCTGCTGGGCGCAGCGGCCAGCGGGATACTCCTTGCCGGGAACGCTCTCGGCCAGACGGGCAGTGGCGTGTTCACCTTATGGATCGGAGGTCAGCCGGCTCCCCCCATCTCCCTGGTTCAGCCCGCCGATTCCTGGCGCTACCATCCGGGCACTAACGCGCCCCAGACCGGCTGGATGACCCTCTCGGACGCCGCGCTGGATGCGACTTGGGGGACCGGGCCGGCCGGTTTTGGCTATGAGGACGGCGACGATGTCACCGTCCTCAGCAACATGCTGAACCACTACACCACTGTTTACATCCGCCGTTCATTCGACATCGCCGAACCCATTGATGCTGGTCGGGCGCTGGAACTCGTCATGGACTACGACGACGGGTTCATTGCCTGGCTGGACGGGCAGGAGATCGCCCGTTCGGGCAACGCCCCCGGGGCGGTTGGCAGTATTCCGGCCTACACTGCCACGTCCCGGGCGGGACAGAACCATGAGGCCCTGCTTTACCAGGGGCTTCCGGCGGAAGTCTATGGCGCAGGGTCGGTGGGTGGCCGGCTGAACCCGGGCACGCATGTGCTGGCTGTGCTCGGCCTTAATTCCGCCACCAACAGCGGGGACTTTTCTCTCATTCCGGCCTTGCGGGTCACCGGCAATGCCTCCGCCGCCAACGGCGAGTACTTCAGCCGGGTGACCACCAACAGCGTCCAGTTGAGCGGTTCGAACACTTTTGCAGGGAGCGCGCGGGTCACCGTGAACGGTTACGATGCCGCCTTCGACCCGGCAAGCGGGACCTGGTCCAGGACCCACCCGTTGCAGCCCGGCATGAATCGCCTGTTCATTGCTGCGCTGGATGCCTCCGGCGCCATTCTGGCCAGCACCAATCGCGACATCGTGGCCGAACTCAACACCGTCACCGTGGGCGGCATCCTGCCTGGGAATGCCACCTGGACGGCCGCCGGCGGCGTGGTCCGAGTCACCAACCTTCTCGTCGTTCCCCCGGGCGCCGCCCTGACGGTCCAAAGCAACGTGGTCGTGCTGCTGTCGCCCGGCGCGGGCATCCAGGTGAGCACCAACAGCACTCTGGAAGTCGCCGGCGCGTGGGACGCCCCGGTCTTCTTCCTGCCGGCGGACGGGACCTCGCTTTGGCAGGAACTTCTGGCCGTGGGGGCGGGCGCATCGCTGGCGCTGCGCCACTCCGAGACTGTGGCTGGGCGCGTGCGCGCCCTGAACGGAGGAGCAGTCCTGGTCGAGGACTCGATCTTGCGCGATTTCCCTTCGGCCACGCGTGAAATCGTGGCCGGGGTCAGCGGGGCGCAACTGACCCTGCGGCGCACTCACCTGGCCCGTTACAGTGAAATCGACTCGCGCAACACGCCGTTCCTGGCCGAGGACTGCCTGGTGGAGCAGCCGAATGTCGATGGCATGGACATCAAGGGCACAATGGAACCGCTGGTGGTGCGCCGAACCACTTTGCGCTTCGGCAGCGGCGACAACACCGACGCCATCGATCTGGGGCCCAGCCTCAACACCACCATCGAGAACTGCCTGGCCCGGCAGTGGCCTGACAAGGGCGTTTCGGTGGGGGCGGGCTCGGTGGACGCGATCGTTCGCGGCTCGCTCTTCTACAACGTGGGCAAGGGAGTGGAAGTGGCCGACTCCGCCTCGGCGTATCTAATAAACAACACTGTGGCCGCTTCCAGCAATGGGTTCCATCTGTATGAGAAGACCGCCGGCGAGGGCGGCGGTCATGCCATCGCCATGAACAACGTTCTGTGGGGCAATACTCAAGCGGTGGCCCTGGCCAATGGCTCCACCATCGCCCTGACCTATAGCGACGTCCAGGGCGGCTGGCCCGGCGAGGGCAACCGGGACGCCGACCCGCTCTTTGTGGACGCGGGGCGTCACGACTACCGGTTGGGCCCGGGTTCGCCGGCGCTCGGAACAGGCCAGAACGGAACTGACATGGGGGCGGTGTTTCCTGTGGGCGGCATTCCCGCCAAACCGCTTGCCCTGGCGGCGCTCATCCAGCCCAGCTTCCCCATTGAACTGGCCTGGGAAGACGACTCCGACAACGAGGATCGCTTCCTCATCCAACGTTCGACCGACGGGACCGTGTGGCAGCCGCTCGGCGCGGTTGGAGCAAACACCACCCGCTACACCGATTCCTCCGCGGCCTTCAACCAA
>JAKLEJ010000364.1 GCA_022711695.1 Verrucomicrobiota bacterium
CACCCGAACCGGCGCCACACTCGCCCTTTCCGGTCAACCGCAGATGCTGCGAAAGCCCTCACGAGGTTGCCAATGCGCGTGATGCCGGGACTCCGCCGGGCAAGGGCGGCTTGAGCAGTTCCAGCAGAGCGGTTTGCCTGCGCCGCAAACGAAAACGCGCCCCGCCATCGAAAGGCGGGGCGCGCGGCAAAACGGCATCCTGAAGAGCCTACTTCGGCTGGGCCGAGGCTGGACCGTTGGTGGGGGGCTTGGCCGGCGCCGCCGCATTGGTCGCAGCCGGGACAACCGGGGCGTTCGTGGGGGTCACCGGCAGGTTGGTGAGCCTGAGGGGAGCCTCGGGCGTGACCTGCACGGGCGCGCTGGTGGTGGTGGCCGTGGCGGCGGCGGGCGGTGGCTGCTGCGCCGCGGCCTGGCTCGCCTTGAGGGCTTCACGCAAACGGCCGCCGGTGCGCGCCCGATTCTGCTGCGCGTTCAGGATCGCCAGCAGGAACGTCAACACAAAGAAGATGACCGCGGCGTACTTGGTCATCTTGGTGAGGGCGGTGCCCGAGCCCGCGCCAAAGAGCGCGTCCGTCGTGCTGCCTCCGAAAGCCTGGCCCAGCCCGGCTTCCTTCTTCGGCAACTGGATCAGGATCAGCAGCAGCAGGAAAAGGCAGTCCAGCACCAGGACCACCGTCAACAGACCGATGAAAAAGGTCAGCAACATAGAAACGCTTTAGATGGAGTTCTTGATGATGTCGGCGAAACTGCGGACTTCGAGCGAGGCCCCGCCCACCAGGGCCCCATCGACGTCAGGCTGGCTCATGAGCTCGCGGGCGTTGGAGGGCTTGACGCTGCCTCCGTACTGGATGCGCACGCGCCGGGCCACGGTGTCGTCGAACATGCGCACCAGCACGCCGCGGATGAAGGCATGCGCCGACTGGGCCTGCTCGGTGGTGGCGGTCTTGCCGGTGCCGATGGCCCACACCGGCTCGTAGGCGACGACGGTTTCGACCATCTGCTCCTTGGACAGGCCGTCCAGGCTGCCCGTCACCTGGGTTTCCAGGACCTGCTCGGTGCGGCCGCCTTCGCGCTCGGCGAGGGTCTCGCCCACGCAAACGATCGGCTTGAGCGCGGCCGCATGCACCGCCAGCGCCTTCTTCGAGATCAGGGCGTCGGGTTCCTTCTGGTATTGGCGGCGCTCGGAGTGCCCCAATATCACGAAGCGAACCGAGAACTCCTTGAGCATGCCCGCGGCGATTTCCCCCGTGTAAGCGCCGAAGCCGTTCTCGCTCATGTTCTGCGCGCCCAGGCGGAGGTTCGAATCCAGGATGGCCTTGGACACCGCGTCCAACGCGGTGAAGGGCGGACACACCACGATGTCCACTTCCTTGACGCTGGCGAGTTCGCGCTTGAGTCCGTTGACCAGGTCGAGCGCCTCGGCCGCGGTCTTGTTCATCTTCCAGTTGCCGGCAATGATCAGCTTGCGTTCTTTGTTCATGTATGGATGCGGATTAAAAGGGTCGAGTCGGGGATCAGCGGCCGCAGCAGCAGCCGGCCTTTTCGCTCAGCGCCGCCACGCCCGGGAGGGTCCGGCCTTCGAGGAATTCCAGGCTGGCCCCGCCGCCCGTGCTCATGAAGGTCACCTTGTCGCCCAGTTTGGCCTTGTTCAGGGCTTTGACGCTATCGCCGCCGCCGATGATGCTCTTGGCGCCCTGGGCCGTGGCCGCCGCCACCGCCTGGGCCACTGCGTTGGTCCCCGCCGCAAAACGCTTGTCCTCGAAGAGGCCCATCGGTCCGTTCCAAAGGACGGTCTTGGCTCCGGCGATCGCCGCCGAATAGGCCTTCACCGTCTCGGGCCCGACATCCAGGCCGGCCATCCCCTCGGGGCAGTCCAGGCTCGCATTGGACCGGGGTTCCTGCCATTCGATCACCGGCTTGCCTTTTTTGTCGAGCTTGTCGGTCTTGACCGGCGTGGCCACCACGTCGTCCACCGGCAGAAGGAATTGCACATTCTTGGCCTTGGCCTTGGCGAGCGCGGCCTTGGCGATGTCCGTCTTGTCGGCTTCGACCAGCGATTTGCCGGTCTTGTGGCCCTGTGCCAGGCGGAAGGTGTAAGCCATGGCCCCGCCGATGAGGAGGGTGTCAGCCTTCTCCAGCAGGCGGTCGATCACCTGGATCTTGTCCGAAACCTTGGCCCCGCCCAGAATGACCACGAAGGGGCGCGCGGGCTTCTCCAATTCGTCGCCGAGGAACTTCAGTTCGCGCTCCATGAGCAGGCCGGCGGCGCATTGGCCGCCGCGCTGCGCCACCACCCGGGCCACGCCTTCGGTCGAGGCATGCGCGCGGTGGGCCGAGCCGAAGGCGTCGTTCACATACACATCGGCCACCGCCGCCATCTTTGCGGCGAACGCCGGTTCGTTCTTTTCCTCCTCGGCGTAGAAACGGGTGTTTTCCAGCAGCAGCAGGCCGCCGTCCTGCAGTTGGCTGGCCGCCGCAGCCACCTTCTCGCCCACGCAATCGTCCACGAACGCCACCGGCCGGCCGATCATCTCGGCCAGCTTGACGGCCACCGGCGCCAGGGACATCCCCGCTACGCGCTTGCCTTCCGGACGCCCCAGGTGGGCCGCCAGGATCAGTCGCGCCCCCTTGCCGATCAACAGGTTCAGCGTCGGCAGCGTTTCCTTGATGCGGGTGGCGTCGTTGATGACCATTTGGCCATCCTTTTCTTCCATCGGCACGTTGTAGTCCACGCGCACGAACACCCGCTTGCCGCGCAAATCCTTCAGGTCGGTGACAGTCAGTTTAGCCATAGAATAAAAAACGGACGGGAACCATAGCCAAGCCGACAGGAGAGTCAAAGAGAAATAAAGCGGGCTCGAATGGGCGAATCGGCGCCGCGCCGCTTTGCCCGGCACTGCAGGCGCTTCGTCGGCGCTTCCGTCCGAGGACCCCGGCGTGCGCCGATCGCTCTGGCTGGCCCTCCGGAAACGGCCCTTGGGGCCGCGGAGCCCGCAGTGCGAAGGCAGACCGAGACAAGGCGGCAAATGGGGCGGGCTAATCGGACCTGACGCCCATTCGGATTCTCCGGCCTTCGCCTGGAACAGGACGTCGAGACAGGCCGTTGGGCGCAGGCAAAAGTTTCTTGCGCCGGTATTCCGAAGGCCGAAACCCAATCCATTTGGTGAACGCGTTCGAGAACACAAACGGATTCTGGTAACCCACTTCGTTGGCGATGGCTTCGACGGTGAAGTCGGTGGCGGCCAGCAATTCGGCCGCCCGGCGCATGCGCAGGTAGGTTACCTGGTGCATGGGGCTGCGGCCCAGTTGGCGGTGACAGAGCCGTCGCAGGTGTTCGCAACTGTAGCCGGCTTCGCCCGCCAGTCGGGCCAGCGACCAGCCGCCCGAGAGATTCGCCGCCACCCGTTCCCAGAGCATCCGGAGCTGGTCGGGCTGATCCAGCGGCTGGGCAAAGCGCAGCACATAGGCATGGATCAGGTCCGTCCACTGCTGCATCAGGGCAGGCTGGCTGGGCCCGCTGGACTCATGGATCAGCCCCTGAATGGCCGCGCGCAGGGGCAGGGGATCGAAGCGGGCCATCACCGGAGTCGTGATGTCGGCGAAAGGCCGCTGCTCCCTGGGGCGTTGATAGCAGACCCAGCAGAATTCCCAGCGCGCGCCCGGGATGGCCTCGAAGGCATTGAGCGTGTGCGCCGGCAGCAGGCAGGCATAGCCCTCGCGGCAGACCCGCCAGCGTCCGTCGATGAGCACGCGGCCACGGCCCTTGCCGCCCGCCAGAAAGTAGGTCGTGGTTTGCCGGGTGCGCACGATCCGCATCGGCGCCGAGGCCTTCTGGATGCCCACATGGACGATCCGATATTGGCCCAGGGCCTGGCAGACGGGGAAGCTCCTGATCCAGGGCCGCAATTCGACGTTCGCGGCCCGCACGCCCCGCATATCCGTGTGCGCGCCATGGACCGTCACATCGACCAATTCGGGCGCAGACTCGTTCATACGTCGCGACAATGTCGGGGACGTTACGCGCACCAGCCCGGTGTTGGCCACAACAATGTCTGGCGCGGCGGCCAGTCACTCCGCCCGGAGACGTGGAAAAAATCCTTCGTCCTCTGCAGCCGGTGCGTTCCGGGGGCAGGGGGCGCTGAGGGAGCGGGGGTTCACCCGGACTCCCCCGCGAAGCGATCGGATCAAGG
>JAKLEJ010000365.1 GCA_022711695.1 Verrucomicrobiota bacterium
AACGAGATACACCGGCTGCCAACCCGGGTGTTGCGCGACGACTTTCAGCGGACACTGACGCTGGTGGACGCGGGGCGGGAACAGCCGGAGAACCTGATCTGGGTCTATCACTGGACCGTCAGCAACGAATTGCAGAAGCGCTCGGAAAGCTCGCTCAAGCGAGCCCTGAAACTGGCGGGAGAACAATAGGATGGGAGGCGGCGCCACATCAACCGCGCGGGTGACGGTGGATGGCAAGGGGTTCCGCCTGGAGGGGCGGAAGTTCCATCCCCGCGGGGTGACGTATGGCCCTTTTGCACCCAACGCGAGCGAGGACCCGCTTCCGGACGCCGTGCAAGCGGAGCGGGATTTCCTTCAGATCCGGCGGCTGGGGGCGAACCTGATCCGGCTCTACTGCGCGCCGCCCCGGTGGTTTTTGGATATGGCGGGGCGACACGGGCTGAAGGCGCTGATCGACATTCCCTGGCCCAAGCACCTGTGTTTTCTGGATTCCGTTGGCCTGCAGCAGGAGGCCCGGCGGATTGTCCGCCGCACCGTCGGCGACTGCCAAAGGCATCCGGCGGTATTCGCCTACAGCCTGGTAAATGAAGTGCCATCCGAGATCGTGCGCTGGAGCGGGGCCCGGCGGGTGGAGCGGTTCATCGAGCAACTGGTGGCCGAGGCCAAGGACACCGATCCGGGCTGCCTGTGCACCTTCGCGAACTTTCCACCGACGGAGTTCCTGCAGCCGGCCGACCTGGATTTTCTGTGCTTCAACGTCTATCTGCACCAGCGCGCGGACTTCGAGAAATACCTGGCGCGCCTGCAGATGGTGGCGGACACCCGGCCGCTGGTGCTTTCGGAATTCGGGATGGACTCGCTGCGGGAGGGGCCGGAGCGCCAGGCGGCGTATCTCTCCGGACAGATCGAGGCGGCGTTTCGGGGCGGCGCGGCGGGGGCGATCGTTTTCAGCTACACGGACGACTGGTTTCGAGGAGGACGGCAGATCGAGGACTGGGCGTTCGGCCTGACGACCCGGACGCGGGAGCCCAAGCCGGCGTTTGCGGCGGTGCAGAGGGCCTTCGAAGCCGCGCCGTATTTTCCGCTGCCGCGCCAGCCGAAGGTGTCGGTGGTGGTGGCCAGCTACAACGGGGCTCGCACCCTCGAGGCCTGCCTCGATTCCCTGGGCCGGCTCAACTACCCGGACTACGAGGCGATCCTGGTGGACGACGGATCGACGGACAATTCGTTGGACATTGCGAAGCGGTTTCCGCGGGTGCGCACGGTGGCGCACCCGCAGAACCGGGGGCTGTCCGCGGCCCGGAACACCGGCATCGCCGCCGCCACCGGCGAAATCGTGGCGTTCACGGACTCGGACTGTCGCGTGGACGAGGACTGGCTGTATTACCTGGTGTCGGACCTGGAGCGGGGCGGCTTCGTGGGGATCGGGGGCCATAACTTTCTGCCCCCGGAAGACTCGCCGGCGGCGGCGGCGGTGATGGCCTCGCCGGGCGGCCCGGCGCATGTGATGCTGGACGACCGCGAGGCCGAGCACATTCCCGGGTGCAACATGGCGTTTCGCAAGTGGGCGCTGGAGGCCATCGGGGGGTTCGACCCGGTGTTCTGGAAAGCCGGGGACGATGTCGATGTGTGCTGGCGACTGGCGGAACGAGGGTGGAAGCTGGGATTCAGCCCCGGGGGATTTGTGTGGCACTACCGCCGCTCGACGGTGGGGGCGTATCTGCGCCAGCAGCGCGGCTACGGAGAGGCCGAGGCCCTGCTGGCCCAGAAGCATCCCGAGTTCTTCACCGCCGTGGGCCGGAGCATCTGGAAGGGACGCATCTACGCGCCAGCCAAGCAGGGGGTGGTCCTGGGGAGGTCGGTGATCTACCACGGGCTTTTCGGCGGGGGGTTCTTCCAGCGGATCTACGCGCCGGCGCCTTCGCTGGCGCTGATGTTCTGCACCTCGCTCGAATACCATGTGCTGGTGACGGGCCTGCTGCTGGTGCTCTCGACGGCGTTTGGGCTGCTGCTGCCAGTGGCCGTGGCCAGCCTGCTAATCTCGCTGTGCGTCTGCGCCATGGCGGGCGCGCAAGCCAGCCTGCCTCCGAGCCGGAAGCGATTCTGGTCGCGGCCCCTGGTGGCCGCGCTGTTCCTCCTGCAACCGGTCGTGCGAGGGCTGGCGCGTTACCAGGGCCGGCTCAACACCCGCTCGTCGGCGAAACTGCGCGGTCTGCCCACAGGCGCGCCCCGCTCGCCCATCGGCCGCGAGCCGGTCGAGGTGCTGACCTACTGGACGCAAGGCGGCCCGACCCGGTTCGGGCTGCTCGAGGCGGTCGTGAAGCAGCTCGAAAGCGAAGGGTGGCAACTGCGGCTGGACACGCATTGGTCCGGGCACGATTTCGAGATCATTGGGAACCGCTGGAGCCGGCTGCGGGTGGTGACCGTCACCGAGGAGCTGGACCAGAATCGGCGCAACCTGCGGGTGCGGCTCCAGCCGCAGTGGTCCCTGCTGGCGAGGGTGTGCCTGGGGACGGCGCTGGGGGCCGAGCTGGCGCTGGTGGGGCTGCTGGCCGGAAGCCTGCCCTGGATCTGGATGCTGCTGCTGAGCATTCCGCTGCTCTACTGGCTGTTCGAACACGAGCAATGGTCGCTGCTGGACAGCACCGCCTGGATCGTCGATGAAGTGGCCGCCCGCCACGGACTGACCAAGCTGGACACTTCGAAAACCGCCTCCCGATGACCTCCCTGCGCGCCGAATTCATTCCCGCCCGCCAACCGGCCTCGCGCCGCCTCATGATCGTGCTGCACGGGCTGGGCGACAGCAGCGCCGGCTACCATTGGCTGCCCCCGACGCTCGATCTGCCCTGGATGAACTACCTTCTTTTGAACGCGCCCGACGATTACTACGGAGGCTACTCCTGGTTCGATCTCGACGGCGATCCGGCGCCCGGCGTGGCGCGAAGCATGCGCCTGCTGAATCAAGTGCTGGATGAACAGCCGCAGCGGGGGTACCCGACGGAGGAAACGGTCCTGTTCGGCTTTTCCCAGGGCTGCCTGATGATTCTCGAGACCGGGCTGCGCTACCCGGGGCGCTTTGCCGGGCTGATCGGCGTCAGCGGTTTCCTGCGCGACCCCGCGCAGCTCCTGCGGGAGGCGCCGGCGCAAGCGCGGCAGCAGCGCCTGCTGGTCACGCACGGCACGCTGGATCCGCTCATCCCGTGCGCGGGCATGAGAAAGCAGGTCCAGGCGCTGCGGGACGGCGGGATCGCCGTGGACTGGCGCGAGTTTCCGAAAGTCCACACCATCGACGGCGACCGCGAGCTTGCGGCAATCCGGAACTTCGTCGAGGCGGGCTACGCCGCGGGGTGATCAGCCCTGGGCGGGCGCGCCGCAGAGGTCCTCGATCCGCACCGCGGCGATGGCAGGGCGCACCAAGTCGGCCTGGGCCAGCAGTTCCGGGGCGAAGGTCTGCGCCACCGCCACGCAGCGCATGCCGGCGGCGCGGGCCGCCTGGATGCCGTTGACGGCGTCCTCGATCACCACGCACTGCCGGGGCGCCAGCCCCAGTTTCCGAGCCGCCGCCAGGAAGAGGTCCGGCGCCGGCTTCTTCAGGGTGACATCTTCCGCGCAGACAAGCGCATCCCAGCCCTCCGGCGGCAGGTCGATCTTCTTCAGGTTGGCCGCGATCTTGATCCAGTCCGCGCTCGAGGCGACGGCGGTCTTGAGGCCCCGGCTGCGGCAGGTCTCGACCAACTCGCGCGCGCCCGGGAACGCCCGGAGCTGCGCGGGCACGAGCTCGAGATAGATCTCGTAGGTGCGTTGCTTGGCCGCGGCCAGATCGAGGACGCAGCCATGCTTCTCCGCCACCCCGCCGATGTAGCGGTCCTCGCCCGTGCCCACGAACGGGAGGAAATCCTCGGGCTGCGCCGCCACGCCCCGCTCGTGGAACATCTGGACCGCCGCCCGGTTGATCAGCGGCTCGCTGTCGGTGAGCACGCCGTCCATGTCGAACACGACACCGCGGATGGAAGAGTCGGACATGACGGCAAGACTGGGGGGCCGGGGGCCGACTGCAAGCCGAAACTGAGGGTGTCGCAAGGTGGATTTACGAAGTGGACAAAGCTGCGGAATGGCGGGCAGTTACGAGTGAGAAGGCCTTTTGGCGTTGTTGGGCGGCCATGGCATCGAGAAAGCCGTTGGTGGT
>JAKLEJ010000366.1 GCA_022711695.1 Verrucomicrobiota bacterium
AGGAACATGGTCAACGGATACACCGTCGCGTAGGCCACCGAGGGCGCGTCCGAATTGCTGGTGGCATTGGCGAACTGCAGCGCCGGCGGATCGGTCATGCTGCCGGCCAACAGCCCGCACACGTTCATGAAGTTCTGTTTCATGACCAGCCGCGCAAACACCCCCACCACCGCCAGCGGCAGCACGGTGATCAGCGCCCCATAGCCCATCCACACGAACCCGTCGCCCTTGGTCAGAACGTCCCCGAAGTGCTCGCCCGCCTTCAGGCCGACACACGAGAGGAACAGCACGATGCCCAGCTCGCGCAAGACGATGTTGGCATTGACCGGCATGTACCACACCAGCGGCCCGATGCGACCAATGCGGCTCAGGATGATGGCCGCCAACAGCGGCCCGCCGGCCAGGCCCAGCCGCACCGGCACCGGCATCGACCCCACGGAGATCGGGTAAAGCCCCACCAGGATGCCCAGCACGATCCCGATGAACACCGGCACCAGGTTGGTGTGCTGAAGCTCCTTCACCGAATTGCCCAGGGTCTTGGTGGCTTCGAGAATGTCCTCTTTCTCGCCCACCACCTGGAGCATGTCGCCAAACTGCAGCTCCAGCTCGGGCACGGCCGTCATCTCGAGGTCGGCCCGGGTCACGCGGCTGACGGCGATCCCGTAGGTCTTGTTGAACTCGAGCTCGCGCAGCGATTTGCCCAGCACGTCCCGCCGGGTCACCACGATGCGCTGGGTCATCACCGGGCCCGCCTCCTTCAGCAGGTCGATCGTGCTCTCCCGCCCCACCACCATCCGGAATCGGTCCAGGCTGGCCCGCTTGCCCACCGCCAGCAACACGTCCCCGCAGTGCACCTCGCTGTCGTGCAGCGCCACCTCCACCGGCCCGTGCCCGCCTCGCTTCATCCGCGACACCACCACCCCGAGCTCGTTCAGGCCGGGAATCTGCCCCAGCTTCACTCCCTGCAAATTGGGATTCTCCACCACGAGGTTCATCCGGCCGACCTTCTCGTCGCCTTTGCGGTGCTCGGCCTTGAACGCCTCGGCCTCGCGCTCGAGGTTGATGCGGAAGATGCCCCGCAGGACCAGCATGGTCAGAATGATCCCGATCACCCCGAACGGGTAGGCCACGGCATAGCCCAGGCCCGGCAGCTCGGCCCGCTCCGGCGCGCCCGCCGCCACGCTCTTCAGGGCCTCCTGGGCCGCGCCCAGCGCCGGGGTGTTGGTGGTGGCCCCGGCGAACACCCCCACCACCGCTGCCATGTCGATCCCGCCCAGCAGCGAGACCCCTACCGCCACCGCCGCCCCCAGCAGCACTGTGGACGCCGCCATCAGGTTCAGCGGCAGCCCCTGCCGCCTCAGCGAGCTCACAAACCCCGGCCCCACCTGCATCCCGATCGTATAGACAAACAGGATCAGCCCGAATTCCCGCACGAAATGCAGAATCTCGGCGTTGATCCGCACCTGAAAATGCCCCAGGAGAATCCCGGCGAACAGCACGCCGGCAATCCCCAGGCCAAGGTTCCTCACCTTCAGGCTGCCCAGGGCCAGGCCCAGCATCCCCACCACGGCCAGCACCAGCACCGCGTGCGCGATCGGGCTGGCCGTCTGCAAATCGAACAACCATTTCATAGCGTCATTTCCAATAGCACGACAACACCCGCGCCGCCATGTCGGTCATGGGGGAATCCGGCTCGGGAATCACCGTCCTCAGAGGCGCTAAATATTAGGCGGGACGCCGAAAAACGCAAATGAAATGCGGTGCCGCCTTATGATGAGCAGTAGGGGGCAGGTTTCCAGGGCCGCCTTGCCCGGCGGCGGCGCCATCGGCTCTTCGTCTGCGGCCGCGCCTCAGGGCTGTGGAACTCCGCCCGGCCCAACAGCTTCCGCTTTGGCGAACGCCGCCTTCGGAAACGCCAGATAGGCCGCGAGGTCCTCGCCTTCGGCGACCCGTTCGCCCTCGGCGTAGCGCCACCCGAGCGGCTGCGAGAACGTCGCGGAAGCAATCTCGGACGAGCAGCGCCGCCCATCCGCCAGCTCCAGCTCGAGCCAGAGACGGCGCACGCTGAAGCAGTCGCGGTTCGGGTTTTTCAGAACGAACCGGTTGCAGACGCCGAGAGCCCGGAGGGCGGCCGCCGAAAGAGGCAAGCCAACACCCTGGGCAAACTTGCCCGTCGTTTCATCCCCGCCCGCCGCCGCCAGCGGCCCCAGCTCCACGCCGTTCAGAAACGCCGGCATCGCGTGCGGGCCGGGCCCCTCGATCCCTTTCCCCTCATATCGCAGCCAGCCCCGCCGGGCCTCGCGCAGAACCTTCACCGTCAGATTCGAGCAGGCATGCGGGCCGGGGACGCGCCGGAACCGCTCGCTCGCGGGGGCCAGCGCGCGCGTGAGCATCGGACGTCGCGTTTCGATCCGGGGCTCGGCCCAGCAGCCCCAATCGCCCGAGGAATCGTTGCGGGGACCGACATCGGCCATCAGCTTCAGCCGCACCGTCTGGCCCGCCCAGGACGAAAGATCGGCCTCCACGGCCAGCCACTCGTGCCGGCTCACATTCGTTTGTGCGACCACGGTTTCGCCCCCCGCGGCGTCCACGACAACCGCTTTCAGCAACACCCCGTCGCCCGGGTCGCTGCCGTTCTCCTTTCCGGCCCACGCCCGAAAGGCCGCCGCGACTCCTGTTGGCAGCCGCAGCGGCTCGCAGGTCACATAGGTGTAGCCCACCCCTGTCTGGTAGGGCGGGTGCATGAACAAAGCCTCTTTCTCGACCTCCCCGCACCGTACCCCGCGAGGGCTTGCCTGGGCGCCGCTCTCGCCGAAGTCCGGTGTCTCCGCTCGGCCCCTCAAGCGGATGCCCCGGGAACTAACGGCCGGCATCGGACCGATCGGCCGATGGCCCAGCGTGGCGATCAATCCGGTCTCGACCCGCTGCAACCCCTGCCCGCTTCGCAGCTCCAGGGTGACGAGATCGGCGCTCTCCTCGGCCGGCTCTCCAAGCTCGAAAGCCGCCCTCACCGGCCGCCCCGGGACCGCCATAACCGTCGTCCCCGCAATCGGGCCAGACGCGCCGCCCCAGCCTGCGATCCGCGCCTCGAACGGGGCGGGCTCGGCCAGGTGGCTGGTCAAGGTCAGGACCAGCGTATTCGTCTCCAACGACAATTGCGTGTCCGCCAGCGGAACAACGGTGAAGTCGATCCAGGCGCCCTCGAATTCGAGCCAGAGACGCTGCCCCGGCCGGGCCTCGGCGGGAATCCGCGCCTCGTGCGCTTCCCGCCCGCGAACCCGGACGCGTTCCCCCGGCGTGACCTGCTCGCGGTCGCAACGGAGTTCAACCGCGCCGCCGGGCGGTTGGGCGGAGGCGGAGGCGCTTTCCTCGATCCGATAGCTGAAAGCGTTCGTGACCGGCTCGACATAAGTCAGGCCGCGGGCGCGGCGAAGACGCGCCGGTCCCATTTCCTTTCCGCCTTCGTCCAGGGCGATGGCGCGGGCGGCCGCCACGGCAAAGCCGCACTCCGCGCCCCGGCGCAGAATGATTTCGGCGCGGCCCTGTCCCAGGAATCGGCACACGCCCACGCCGTTGCCGGCGGCCTTGGCGAAGCGGGCGAAGCGGCCGCGGCCATCCACGTAGAGGTAGGCCGGGGTGTCGGCGTAATCCGCGCGCTGTCCGCGGATGTCGCCGCTGAGCACCTCGATGCGGCCATCCTCGGTCCACCCGGCGTAGCCGTTTGGGGGCAGGTCCAGCGCGCGGCCGAAGGCGGTGGCCCGGAGGCGTTCGCTGCGGCTGCCGTTGGCGGCGGTGACCGTGCCGTCGGCGTAGCGGGTCACCACCTGCGAGCGCTTGAACTCTCCCGAAGCCACGGCGGCGCTGGTGTCCAGCAGCGTCCCGTCGGCGCAAACGTAGCGGATTTGGTCGGCGTTGGTGAGGCAATAGCGGCTGTGGAGCTGCTGCAGCAGGTAGTAGCTGCGCATGGCGTTCTCCTTGCCCCCGTCGAACACCAGGAACCCCGGGTGGCCGAACGCCACGGTGGCGGCGAGGAATCGGTCGATCCGGGCGTCGCGCTGCTCGGCGGTGGCTTGAGGCTGCGGCTGGCTGGCGTAGAACATGTCCACGTTGCCCATGCCAAAGTTGCAGCACAGGTCGTGCAGGCGGCGCAGATCGAAATCCACCAGC
>JAKLEJ010000367.1 GCA_022711695.1 Verrucomicrobiota bacterium
AGCTCCAGAGCCAGCGGCTTCGTCACCGGCGCGGATCTGAGGGTGGACGGCGGCTTTCTGGCCCAGACCATCTAGCCATGAAACCGCTGCTGGCCTCCATCGTCCCTTCCGGCCGCAAGGTGACTCCCGCGCAAGCGGCCGAGGTCATCGCGCAGGCTTGCCCCGCCGGGTCTATGACGGGCAAGCGGGTGCTCGTCATCGTCCCGGACCACACCCGGACGGCCCCTGTGGGGATGATGTTCAAGGCCCTGCACGAGCAGTGGAGCGGGTCGGTCCAGGCCTTCGACATCCTGGTGGCCCTGGGCACCCATGTGGCCATGACCGAGGAGGCCATTTGCGAGCGGCTCGAGATCACCCTCGAGGAGCGCCGCGGCCCCTACCAGGCCGTGCGATTCTTCAACCATGAGTGGGACAACCCGGCCGCGCTCCAACTGGTCGGAACCATTCCCGCGGATGAAATCCGCGCGCTGACCGGCGGGCTCTTCGCCATGGACGTGCCGGTGGAGGTGAACAAACGGCTCTTCGACTACGACCAGGTTGTCATCGTGGGGCCGGTGTTTCCCCACGAGGTCGTTGGTTTCTCGGGCGGCAACAAGTATCTGTTCCCCGGCGTGGGCGGGCCGCGCATCCTGAATTTCTTCCACTGGCTGGGCGCGGTCGTCACCAACCCAATGATCATCGGCAACAAATGGACGCCGGTGCGCAAGGTGGTGGACAAGGCCGGGTCGATGGTCCAGGCGCCCAAGCTGTGCTTTTGCATGGTGGTGGAAGGCCGGGACCTTGCCGGCCTCTACGCGGGCACGCCCGAAGGCGCCTGGGAGGCCGCCAGCGAGTTCTCGCGCCAGCTTCACATCTGCTACAAGGATCGCCCGTTCCACACCATCCTCTCTTGCGCGCCCCGGATGTACGACGAGCTGTGGACCGGCGGCAAGTGCATGTACAAGCTCGAGCCGGTCCTGGCCGACGGCGGCGAGTTGATCATCTATGCCCCGCACATCACCGAGATCAGCCTGACGCACGGGCGGATCATCCAGGAGGTGGGCTACCATTGCCGGGACTATTTCCTGAAGCAGTGGGACCGTTTTCAGCATTATCCCTGGGGCGTCCTGGCGCATTCGACGCATGTCCGCGGCATCGGGACCTTCGAGAACGGCGTCGAAAAGTGCCGCGCCCAGGTGACCCTGGCCACCGGCATCCCGGAAGCGGTCTGCCGCAAGATCAATCTCGGCTACCGCGACCCCAAGTCGATCGACCCGGCCTCCTACGCGGGCCGCGAGGAGGAGGGCGTGCTGCTCGTTCCGAAGGCGGGCGAGATGCTCTTCCACCTCAAACGCCAGCCCAGGTGGGCCGGCGGCGCCTGAGCCGCCCGGGCGCCTCGTGGACGCAAGCCCGGCCTACTCCCTGGCCGTTGGCCCGATATAATTCCGGGCGATGGCCACGTTGTCGAAGAACACCACGTTCACCGGGTTCCTGGTCCAGGTGTCGGTGATGTAGCTCTCGAGGGTGAGGGCGTTGGCCATCAGTTGCGCGGTCTTGCGCCAGTTGATCCCCTTCCAGTGTCCCAGCAGCGCGCCGTCGATCCAGAAGGCCTGTTCGCCATCGCGCTGCCCCGGCGTGTTGTGTTTGAGCATGAACTCGACACAAATCCAACGGTCGCGCGGGATGACCGGCGCCGTCGGCACGCCAAACGAGTTGCCCCAGTACTTGCCGTCGCGGGATTTCTCCATCTCGTGCCAGTAGCTGTAGAAGTTCCAGCGGCCCGGCGGGCTCCAGCGTCCCCAATTGCCCCATGGCTCGATGGCGGTGGAAAAGCGCTCGCTGCCTTCCGGCTTGAGCCCCGCTCCCCCGAAGCCGCTCCACTTGTCCCCTCCGCGAAGGCCCTTGTTGGCGCGCAAGGTTACAAAATGGTGCACGTAATCGCACTTCGGATCGAACTTGGTGTAGAACCGGATGAACACCGTGGGAGCAGGCTGGAACCACCGGGTCAGCCCGCCGCCGGTGTCCTGCCCAAGGTGCGCTTCCACGCGCAGGCATCTCTTGCCCAGGCCGGGCGCTTCCCCCGGATCCGCCCAACTCAGCACCTTGCCCTGCTTGTTGCCTGTTTCGTCCCAACCACGGCCGAGGTCGCCCGATTCAAAATTGTCGGCGAAAATCACCTCGGGGCTTCCCTGCAGCCCCTGGTCCCCGGGAAAACGGGCGGCCAGGCCGGCGCCTGAGGGCAGTTCCTTCCTGTCCGCCAGGTTCACCCGGGTTTCGGACTCGGCCCCTGCGGCGGACCCGGCAGAGAACAGAAGCTCAAGGGCAGCCGCAAAACAAACGCAGCCGAAACGGCGGAACCAGGTTCCGCCGGGAAGCGGCGTCCGAGCGGCTCGGATTGCACATCGGGTGGCGTTCATGCGCGCAGTCTCAGCCGTGGCGACCGCCCTGTCAAATGCCCTTCGTCTGGGCGGTTGCAGGCTGGCCCATCCAAAACCGCCTTGCACCCGCGGGCGATGGCCTGTGAGTCCGCAGCCGCCCGAGGCGTGCCCGGCACGACGGCTTGCGCGGCGATTCAGGCGGCTGCGGGCGGCTTGACGAGCCGCGCCCCAAGCTGACAAGCTTCCAAAGCAATGAATGCACCCGATCCTACGGCCCGAACGGGCAGGGGGACAATCCCAGTCGATGCCAGCAAGGGAACGCCCGCGGTTCCGCCAGCGGGGCCGCTTTTCCTGGGCATCGAGGCCGGGGGAACGCGGACGGTCGCTCTCACGGTCAACGATCGCGGCGGTTGCCTGCAGCGCATCGAGGCCGGACCGGCCAACATGCGCCTGATGAGCGACGCGCAGCTCGAACGGCATTTCCGGCGCCTGGCCGCGCAGGCGCCCCGGCCTGTGGCGCTGGGCATTGGCATGGCGGGTGTCTTGGACGAGTCGGAGCGCCAGCGGGTGCGGACGGCTGCGGGCAAAGCCTGGCCGGGCTTGCCCTGCTGGGCCGGCAACGACCTCGAGACCGCCCTGGCGGCCGCCGATGGCTGCTGCACCCCGCCTTCCCGCACCCGCGTCATCATCATCAGCGGCACGGGTTCCTGCTGCTACGGACGCAATCCCTCCGGTCGCACAGCCAAGGCGGGCGGCTGGGGCCATGTGCTGGGAGACCGAGGCAGCGGCTATGACATCGCCATGAGCGCGCTTCGCGCGGTCATGATGGACTACGACCGCAGCGGGCGCTGGCCCAGGCTGGGCGAGGAAATTCTCCGGGCGGTGTTGGTGAACAGCCCAAACGAACTGGTTTCCTGGGCGCAGGCTGCCAATAAGCCCGAGATTGCCGCGTTGGCGGTCGAGGTGTTTTCGTCCGCCGCCGCGGGGGACCGCCTGGCCAAGCGCATCCTGGATGAGGCGGCCCGGGCGCTGGCGCTGCATGCGGCCGCCTGCGCCTCCAGGCTGGCGCGGCCGGGCGCGCCCGTCGAGTTCCTGGTCACCGGCAGCGTGCTGCGCAAGCAGCCGGCGTTTGCCCGGGCCGTAGCCCGGCGTTTGCGCGCGGTCCGTCCCAACAGCCGCGTCAGGCCGCTCCCTCGCGAGGGCGCCTGGGGCGCGGTGGCTTACGCCACCGACGAATGGCTGAAGGGTCGGGCTTCACCGGTTGGCTCTGCCGGGGCTCGGACTTTCGCCCGCGGCCCCGCTCCTTACATTCCCGAGGCGTTGGCGATGTCGCCTACCGAGCGGCGAAATCCCCGCTCGGCTCGGCTGGATCGACTTCCGTTGCGTCGGGCCATCGGCCTGATGCTCCGGGAGGATGCCCGCATTCCGCGGGTCCTGCTGCGGGAGGCGGGTCGGATCGAGAAGACGGTGCGGATGATCGTGCAAGCGCTGCAATCCGGGGGCCGGCTCTTCTACGTGGGGGCGGGCACCAGCGGGCGCCTCGGCGTGCTCGATGCCAGCGAATGTCCCCCCACTTTCCGTTCTCCACCCAGCCAGGTCCAGGGCATCATGGCGGGCGGCCAGGCCGCCCTCTGGTCATCGATCGAAGGGGCGGAAGACGACGCCGAGGCGGGCCGCCAGGCGGTGGCTTGCCGCGGGGTGCGGCGCAAAGACGTGGTTATCGGCATTGCCGCCAGCGGCCGCACGCCCTTTGTCTGGGGCGCTCTGCATGCGGCCCGGGAGCGTGGCGCCAA
>JAKLEJ010000368.1 GCA_022711695.1 Verrucomicrobiota bacterium
GACAGAATCTCCATACGGAGCGTCATAAATCCACGATGCCGGGTCAGGGGACCCGGCCTGCAGGGGCTTGTAGGCCGCGTGCCCTCACGCGGCGAGACATCTGACGTTATGTATGGCTGCGCAGATCTCGATTCCGGGGCGGGGACCCGAGGGCGCCGCGGGCGCCGCGCGGAGGCGCAACGGCGGCCGGCCCGCCGCCGCTTCCGAGACGGTCGGTCAGCCACCGGTCGATCTCGGCCTGAAGATCGGCCCGGCATTCGCGGGCGGCGCGGAGCATCGTGCCGACGGCCTCGCGGTCCATGGGGCCATCGGCCGAGAGCACGCGATGCAGGACGATGTAGAAGACCAGCGTGGCCAGGTTCTCGCCCTTGCCGACGAGCGCGCCGGAGCTCAGGCCGGTGCCGCGGCAGAACTCCTCGAAGACCTTGCGGGCGTGCGCGCGCTCGTGAAGCTGCGGGGCGCCCGCGGCCGGGTATTCCGCTTCGTAGCGCGAGGATTGCAGCGGCGCGGCGGCGGCGAGCAGGCGGCGTCCCCTGCGCTTGCGGCCGAGGCGCCGCTGCCGAAGCAGCGCGCACTCGAGCTTGAGCCAGACCACGAACGGCCCGCGGACCGGGGCCTCGGCGGCGGACAACCGCAGGTCCGTGAGCGCGCAGGCATAGGCCAGGACCTCCTGAAAGAGATCGTCTTCGAGGCGGTCCTCGTGGCGCGACACGCTGAGGGCGGTGGTCTTCGCCCAGGCCATGGCGCGCACGGCCAGCTTTGCCGCCAGTTCGCGGGCTTCGGCCTGGGTCAACGGCGGCGGGGGCTCAGGCATGCGGGCTCGGGGGCGAGTCGGTTTGGACGCTTGCGCCTGCCGTTGGCCTCAGAGCGACCAGCCCTGGCGATAGGGAATGCGCACGAAGGCGTTGGCTTCCTCGAGGTTGGTCACCTTGAGGTTGGCGCTGTCCCACGCCAGGGACGTCCGGGTGAGGGCCTCGCGCAGTTTCACCCGCAAGGCCACGTTCCCGAGGAGCACGGCCTCGGCCAGCGGGGCGGCCCACTCGAAGTTGGCCCCCGGGGCCTTGCCTCCCTTGCAGGCGTCGATCCATTCCTGGTAGTGCCCGTTCGAGCGCGGGATGAACTTCGGAATCTCCCCGACCTCGGCCCGGCGTCCCTCGGGATAGACCGAGTTGCCGAGGATGAATCCCTTCTCGCCGATCAGCAGCCGCCCGTTGTCGCCCATGAGCCGGCCCTCGGGCAGGCCCTCGGGGCGCGGCGGACGCAAGCCGCCGTCGTACCACACCACCTTGACCGGCGGCATGGCTACCGCGCCCGCCTGCGCGCCGCTCAAACCTTTCACGTGGACGTTCACGGCCTGGGGCTCCGCGC
Source organism: Verrucomicrobiota bacterium (assembly GCA_022711695.1). GTDB lineage: Bacteria > Verrucomicrobiota > Verrucomicrobiia > Limisphaerales > JACRJZ01 > JACRJZ01. The sequence goes on from JAKLEJ010000368.1 coordinate 1,369, forward strand.
TGCGGGCCGGGAACTCGCAGGTGACCATGGACGCCAGCGGGAAGGTCTCCTCGTTCACGCGGCTGGAGGCCGCCTGCACCCGCGAGGGCGCGCCCAGCTTGAGCGCGCGGAAGACCGGGTCCAGCGCATGGCAGCCGATGTCGCCGAGCGCCCCGGTGCCAAAGTCCCACCAACCGCGCCACTTGAAAGGCAGGTAAACCGGGTGATAAGGCCGCGCCGCGGCCGGCCCCAGCCACAGGTCCCAATCGAGCGTCGCCGGCGCGGCTGGCGTGTCCGTGGGACGCGTCACGCCCTGCGCCCAGTATTCGCGGAAGAGCCCCTGCGAGGGGCGGTCGGTCCAGATGTGCGCCTCGCGCACCCCGCCGATGGCGCCGGACCAGACAAACTCGCAGAGCCGCCGGGTTTCCTCGCTGGCCTGGCCCTGGTTGCCCATCTGGGTGGCGACTTTGCGCTCGCGCGCCGCCAGGCCCAGTTGCCGCGCCTCCCACACCGAGTGCGTGAGGGGCTTCTCGCAATACACATGTTTGCCGGCCCTGAACGCCGCCATGGCCACGACCGCGTGCAGGTGATCGGGCGTGGCGATGGCGACCGCGTCGATGTCCTTCTGCTCCTCGAGCATCTTCCGGTAGTCTTTCCACTGCCGCGCCTGCGGGTATCGCTTGAAGCAGTGGGCCGCGTGCCCGAAGTCCGCGTCGCACAGCGCCACGATGTTCTCGTGGCGCATCTCGTTCAGATCGGAGCTGCCCTGCCCGCCGACGCCGACGCCGGCGATGTTCAGCTTGCCGCTGGGCGGCGTGGCCCCGTTCAGGCCCAGCACATGGCCTGGAACCACCTGGAAAGCAGCCGCGGCCAGCGCGGACCTTTTCAAAAAATCGCGCCGGCTGGCGCCCGGAGTGTGAGTTTTCTTCATATAAAGCAATGTCTCCGCCTGCCACGGCGCGGGCATCGCGGCCAGGGGCAGGCTTTCGTGGCTGTTGGACGCCTGAGCCGGCCCGATTATTCGCCGGGGCGTTTTTCCGCCGGCAAAAGCGCGACATCGCGGCCCGAACGGCCAGGCGGTCAACTGCGCGGCCGCCCTGCCCATCTCCCGGGCTGCCGCCCGGAACATCGCCTGGAAGATTCCTCTACTGCATCGGCGCGGGGCAGGAGGCCGCGGGCTCAGGCCGGGTGGAGCCAGTGGCTGAATTCGGGCTCGTCGCCCCGTGTGACCCGCTCGAAGAATCGCGCCAGGCGGGTTTGCACCGGGCCCGGAACGGGCGAGAACTCGCGATGCTCGAGTTGCCGCACGGGCATGACTTTGAAGGGCGTATTGGCGAAGAACACCTCGTCGGCCTCGAAGAGCCGCTCCGGCCGGAGGCGGCCCTCGAAGGTCTTGAGACCGAGAGGCCCGGCCGCCTCGAGAATCGAGCGGCGGGTGATGCTGTCGAGCACGGTTCCCAGGCAGGGCGTCATCAGCACGCCCTCCTTGACCGCGAACACCGACTCGGTGGGGCCCTCGGCCACGAACCCCTGGGTGTCCAGCAGCAGAGCGTCCTGGAACCCCCGCTTCCGCGCGTCCAGGCGCGCCACCATTCCGTTCAGGTAGTTGGCGGCGGCCTTGGCCTCGAGGGGAATGGTCTCCGGGTCCAGCTTGCGCCAGCGTGCGATGCCGGCGGTGGTTCCCTTCTCGAAGCTGGCCCCCGGGTCATGCGCGTCCTGCGAGGCCTCCAGTGCGAAAACCGCCAGGTCCAGCGGCGCGGCCGGAGGCTGAATATCGAGGGCGACCTGGGGGTAATACGCCCTGATCTTGAGCAGGCCTTGCGAGAGACCGCTCTGCCGCACGGTCTCGGTCACGGCGCGGCAGATGGCCGGGCCGTCGGCTGGCAGTTGCATTTCCAGGAAGGCGGCCGACTTCAGCAAGCGCCCGACATGGTCCCGCAGCCGGAACACGGCCGGTCCCGATGGCGTGGCGTGGAAACCGATCACCTCGAAGATGGCCGAGCCCCGCGCAAAGCTGTGGCTCAGCAGATGCGCCCTGGCCTCGTTCCAGGGAACGAAACGGCCGTTCACCCATGCCTGTCGTGTGTCCATCATGGTCTTGCGCCGGTTGCCGGGTGCGCTGGAATGGCGCTCCGGGTCCGACGCCCCGGATGAGAAGCCAGATGGTCGTCCGGCGCAATGCGCAAAACGCTTCACTCCCCTGCCCTGCTTTTGGCATGCTGGCCGCATGACAAGCGCGCGGATCGGTTTGTTCGGCATTGGGCTGGAGGCCTACTGGCCCCAGTTCAAGGGGCTGAAGAAGCGGTTGGAGGGCTACATCGAGGAGGTGGCCGGCCGTTTGCGGCGTCCGGGCATCGAGCTCGTCAATCTCGGATTGATCGACAGCCCGTCGCGGGCGCTGGAGGCCGGACACCGCTTTCGCCGGGAGGACGTGGACCTGATCTTCCTGCATGTGACCACCTACGCGCTGTCCTCGACGGTGCTGCCGGTGGTGCAGCGGGCGCGTGTGCCGGTGATCGTGCTGAACCTGCAGCCGGCCGCGGCCATCGACTACGCGGCCTTCAACCGGATGGGCGACCGCACCGCCATGACCGGCGAATGGCTGGCCCATTGCGCGTCGTGCCCGGTTCCGGAGATCGCCAACGTCTTCAACCGGGCCTCGATCGATTTCCACCAGGTCACCGGCATGCTGCGCGACGATCCGGTGTGCTGGAAGGAGGTCGATGCCTGGATCGAAGCCGCGCGCGTGGCCGCGGTGATGTTCCACAACCGGCTGGGGCTGATGGGCCATTATT
>JAKLEJ010000369.1 GCA_022711695.1 Verrucomicrobiota bacterium
CGACTGCGGGCTGGTGGTGGACGTCGAGGACTGCGCCATCGCCGAGCCGCCGCTCAACGAGCAACTGCGCCAGGCGCGATCGGCGCCTCCGCCCAAAGGAGGCATCAAACTGGTGCTCCGCATGGCGCCCGACGACTGGGTGGTTCCGAGGGACTCTTTCTTTCAGAACAACTTCCACCTGCTTGATGCCTTGGTGGATACCGCTCGAGCCGCCCTTCGAGACAGCGGCGTGCGCTTCCTGATCGATGTCTATTGCGGTGTGGGCTTCTTTGGCATCTCCCTGGCTGGTTCGGTCGAGAAGTTCATCGGCGTGGAATACGATCAGATGGCGGTGCGCGCCGCCAAGCAGAACATGGCGCGGCGGGGAGTTGCCAACGGCGACTTTATCACCGGGCCGGCGGAGAACTTGCTGCCCCGGTTGCTCCAGTGTTATCCGCCCAGCCAAACCGCGGTACTGCTGGATCCGCCTCGCACCGGCTGCCCGGGACCGTCTCTGGACCTGTTGCGGCGCGTGGCCCCGGCCCAAGTCGTCTATGTTTCCTGCCATCCGGCCACCCTGGCTCGGGACTTGAACGTTTTGGCGGCCGGAAATGTCTTTGGACTTAGGCAATTGACACCGCTTGACATGTTTCCACAGACCCAGCACGTGGAATGCGTGGCCGACCTCCGGCGCGGCCAAGGGAACGCGGCGTCAACCAGCCCATGATCGGCAAGAGCTTGCCCTGGCCCCTGAGAGCGTCGCGCCCGCGGCGCGGGAGTCGATCCCCGCGCGGTTCCTGCGCGGTTCGAGGCTGCAGGTCGGGTGGACCCCCAGCAAACTCTCCTTGCCAATACGGGCTGCATCGTTTCAACTGAAGTCATTCGCGCAATGGAAAACAAGTTACAGCGCACGTTTGCCCGGGATCTCCTGCCGTGGCTGGTGGTCGCGGGCGCCGCCGTCCTCTATCTCGTCACCCTCAACCGATCGCTTTCGCTCTCCAGCGCCGCGGGCCTGGCCAGGATGGTGGGCTGGGATTCCCAGCCGGTGGTGCACGCTCCGCTCTTCGCCCTGTTGACCTACCCGATCCGCTGGCTGCCCGGCGGCCTCCAACTGGCGGCGGGCGGCCTCTTCTCTTTAGTCTGCGCCGTTTTGGCCCTGGGCCTTCTGGCCCGGTCGGTGGCGCTGCTGCCCCACGACCGCACCCGCGAGCAGCGTCTGCGCGAACTGGGGGAGCACTCCCTCCTGGACATCCCTTTGGGCTGGGTCGCGCCCCTTCTGGCCGTGCTGGTCTGCGGCCTGCAGCTTTCCTTTTGGGAGAATGCCACCATTGCCGGCGGCGAGATGCTGGATCTGCTTCTCTTTGCTTACGTCATCCGCTGCCTCCTGGAATATCGGCTGGATGGCCGCGAGTCCTGGTTGTCCAAGCTGGCCCTGGTCTATGGACTCGGGGTGACCAACAACTGGGCCATGATCGGCTTCTTCCCCGCCGTTCTGGCGGCGCTGGTTTGGATCATGGGCTTGAACTTCTTCCGCTACCGGTTCCTGGTTCGAACGACGCTGCTGGGGTTGGCGGGGCTGCTTCTTTACCTCCTCCTGCCCCTGGTCCAAATGTGGTCGGATCCAGGGCACGGTGAGTTCTTCGAGACCCTCCGCAGCAACCTGGGCTTCCAGAAACACTCCCTGACGCTCTTCCGTCCCTACATGCTCGTGCTCTTGAGCCTGGGTTCGCTCCTTCCCATCCTCATCATCGGCATTCGCTGGCCGGCCTCCATGGGCGACATCAGCGCGGCGGGCTTTGTGGCCGCCACGGTCATGATCTATGTGGTCCATGCGGCGTTTCTGGCCATCTGCATCTACACCGCCTTCGATCCTCCCGTCAGCCCGCGGCAATTGGCCTATGGAAGCGGCGTGCCGATGCTGACTTTGTATTACCTGGGCGCCTTGTGCGTTGGGTATTTCTGGGGGTTCTTCCTGCTCTTGCTCAGCCGTCCCGGCGAACGCATTCGGCAGAAGCGGACCGAAAGTTTCCAGACGCTCAGCCGGGTGGGGGTGGCCTTGCTGGCGGCTCTTGCGGTGGCCGTCCCGGCGGGCTTGTGCTGGCGAAACGCGGCCCAGATCCTGGCGCGCAACTCGGACGAGTTGAGCCGCTTCGGCCGCACCCAGGCCGAGGCTCTGCCCGCGAGTGGCGCCGTGGTCCTGAGCGACGATCCGGCGCGACTCTACGCGGTGCGCGCCGCCCTGGGCAGCCGCGCCCCGCAGTTCGTCCTCCTGGATACCCGGGCGCTGGAGCAGCCCTTCTACCACCGGCGCCTGGCCAGGGAATACGGCGCGCGCCTGTCGCCGCCCGTCGCTCCGGCGACCGGCAACGTGGTTCCGGGTTCCGCCGTTATTACTCTGTTGCGCCGGCTTGCCTCCCAGGGGCCGATGTACTATCTGCATCCGAGCTTCGGCGAGTTCTTCGAGCACTTTTACCTGGTTCCTGAAAAGGCGGTTTACGCCGTGCGAGCGCTGGCCACGAACACAGTCGAGCCGCCGCGGTTGACGCCCGCCCAGATCCAGGCCCAGGAAGACTACTGGCAGAAACTCGACCAGGCGGAGTTGGCCGCGCTCGAGGCCAAGGTCAAGCGTTTCAACAAAACTCAGGCGACCCCCCGAAAAGGCAGGAAGGAGCGTTTCCTCGGGGCGCAACGGGGCGAAGCCACGCCATTATGGGTGGCCAGCTACTATTCCAGGGCGCGCAATCACTGGGGCGTGGAGTTGGCCGTGAACGGCCAGATCGAGCGGGCCACCAACGCCTACCAGCAGGCGCTCGAACTCAATCCGGCCAACCCCTGCGCGTTTGTCAATCTCGAGTGGAGCGAGCATTACCTCAAGACCGGCAAACTGCTCGAACGCTTCAGCGACGACGCCATGGCCAAGCTGGCGCCCTTTGCCGGCAACTGGGATCTGCTCCTGTCGCTCAACGGCCCCGTGGACGAACCCGCCTTTCGTTCCGAGCTTGCGCAGGTGCTGTCCCGCAACGGTCTGAGCCGCCAGGCCGCCCAGCAGGTCATCCGGCTTATGAACCTCAACCGCAAGGATCTCGCGGCCATGATCATGTTGGGGAACATCTATGTGATGGGGGGCATGCCGGAAAAGGCCGTCGAACTGGTGAACCGCATCCGCTCCGACCCTGCCACCGACCCAAAGGAGCCGCGCCCGCAGCTCGAACTGGCCCTCATCGAGGCCATGGCCGCTTATGCCAGCGATGACCTGGCTCGCGCGGAATCGCTGCTGCGAGCCGCCCAGGACAAACACCCTCAGTACGATGGGGCGTTCTTCACGCTGGCGCAGATCTACATCAGCCGCGCGGATGCGCTTCGGGCCGAAGGTAAAACGGCCGGCAGCCTGGCGCTTCTGACCAATGCCATCCAGGTGTTCGAAAAGCAGCTTCGGCTTCAGCCCGCCAACGTCCCGGCCATGGTGAACTACGGCGGCGTGTGCGCTCACCTTCAGGACTATAACCGGGCCATCTCGATCCTGACGCGGGCCATTCAGACCGATCCCAAGAACCAGCCCGCCCGCTTGAACCGGGCCATCGCCAACCTGCGGGCCAATCGCGAGGACGCCGCCCGGCAGGACTACGAGGAACTCCTCAAGCTGGATTCTTCCTCCTACCAGGCCTATTACGGACTGGCCGACCTGGCCTATCGCAAATCCGACTGGTATGGGGCGCTGAACAACTTCGAGCTTTACCTGCGCAACGCTCCAAAGAACACCCCGGAATACCTCTCCGTCGAGAAACGGGTTGCCGAACTCAAGAAGAAAGCCAGGCTGTGAGGTGCGGGTTATCCATGTCATTACGCGGCTGATCCTGGGCGGCGCTCAGGAGAACACGGTCGCCTCCGTGCTGGGGTTGCGGGATCAGCCCGGCTGGAAGGTCAGCCTGATCAGCGGCCCCCCCGAGCCGGGCGAAGGCTCCCTGGAAAACGCCTTCGCCGGTTGCCCCGATTGTCTCACCTTGATCCCCTCCCTGGTGCGTCCTCTTCATCCCTGGCTCGATGGCCGGGCCTTCGCCCGGCTCGTCGCTGTTTTCCGCCGCGAGAAGCCCGATCTGGTGCACACCCACAGCGGCAAGGCCGGGTTCCTGGGCCGGTTGGCGGCCCGCCGGGCGGATG